>NZ_JARBAE010000018.1:0-135407 GCF_033795305.1 Streptomyces sp. AK02-01A | reverse complement strand
GGCTACCTCACGCCCCACGAAACACGCCTGCGCTACCAGCAGGGACAGGCCCTCGCGGCATAACGGAAACGTGTCCATGATCACGGGGAAACTTCACGGAAGACCCCACCACCCAGCTCCGCATCGGCCTGCACGTCGACAACTTCGACCGGCTCCCGTACACACGGCGCCATGAGGGACGCCGACGCCTCTGCCTCAACCTCGGCCCCGGCACGCGCTATTACTTTCCCCGTCCTGTTTGCGCTCAGCGCACCGAACTTGGTCCGGCCAGGCGGTGGGGGACTACGGCGCTGTGTCCACCGGGATGTGTGTTTGCGTCGCGCGGCCGGCCTGTTCGGCGAGGATCTGGTGCAACACGGCTATCGCCGCGACCGGGCCGTCCTCGCTCACGTTGCGGCGCACCCCGGAGCTGCAACTCGGCACGTGGCACGTGCCATTGGGGCGCCAGAGCGTGTCGCAGCGCGAAATCTTGACCGCCTTCCTGATGACGGTCTGCTGGTGCTCGTTACGGACAGCGCGACCCCAGCCCTGCGCTCATACCGGCTGGCGTCCTGACCGCCCGAGAAGCTGTCGGACTCATCTGCTGCGGCGCGCAATATAGGCCACGATCGCCGGTTAGCCAAACCGGCGATCGTCGCGACCATTGAGGAGTTCGCATTCGGCTGCGCTTGGCGGTGGAGCTGTAGCGGACGCAGTGGATCGAGTCGTGTTTGGGAGAACCGCCCGTCCTCTGCTGCCCAGATGAGCATGGTGCCCGGCGCTGAGCCGCAAGGGCGCCTCAGCGGATGGAGAGTGACGTAATGGGGTTTCGATCGAACGGTCCCGCCGCGCCGTCTGGCGCACCGAGACCGACTACGACGCCAAGATCCTTTGCCTGAAGCCGAGGAGAAGCCAGGCATGAAGGTGTACGTCTACCGAGTGGACTCAGACGGAAACAAGACGCTGGTACGAGAGAAGAACTGATAGCAAACGCCCCCCGGCCACCCAGGCCGGGGCCTTATTTCATGCTCAGAACTGCTGAACAAACTGGTCCTCGCGGATGGCCAGGCGCTCTTTCACGTCGTCAGGGATGAGGAGTTCGCCAACCGTCTCCTGTACCTCTTCACCGTCGCTGTTGGTCTGCGCCACGCGCCTGATGGAGAACCTGATTCCTGCCCGCAGAAGATCATTGGTCATTTCCTCGACCCCCCCGGTTTCCCACTGCTCCTTGTAGGTCCGCCCTCCGTGTGTCAGGACCCACCGGTCCTTGGCGCTGTCAGGGTCGATGCCGGCCATCTCGGTCATGAGCGAGTTGAATGTCTTCTCTGCTGTCTCCTGCACGAAGCCACCCACGGCGAACTTGCCTCCGGGGGCCAATTCCGTCATGTAATGAGCGAGGCCAGCCTCAACCTCCCGCAGCCTCTTCCGTACGCTCTCACCACGGGCGTACTCCCGGTACTCAACGGGTTGGTCACCCAGCTCCTCGAGAACCGTCTCGACAAGAGCACCGTATATCTGCTCAGGGTTCTCCCCGGCGCTCTTGCACACCCGACAGCGGAGGTAGAAGTATTTAATCCCCTTGGTGAGGCTGGTGCGCTTCGTGTAGTTGCCGCCGCAGGTGTGGCAAACGATGACGCCGAGGAACTGTGTGGAGCCTCTAGTCCACGGCCTTGAGTTCACACGCCGAGCAGCTTGCGCGTCCAACACCTTCTGCAGCTGCTCCCACTCCTCTTGGGGGGAGATTGGAGGTCCAACGATGAGCGGCTTGCCGTTCGTGCCCAACACGATCTGAGATCGCTTGTTCCTGTCCGGGTTGGGGTTCATCTCGGTCCGCACGCCCATGAGGGCGGGGTTCCGGAGGATGATCCGCAGGGAAGTTCCGTGCCAGAGACCTCCGTTCGGGCCGGGTATGCCTGCACGGTTGAGGACCATGCACAGGCGGTAGACCGATGAGGGCCTCTCCCGGAGCAATGCGTTAATCACGTGGCGCAGGATCTTGTACCGCTCGGGGTGAAAGACAAGCGTGTTCTTGCTGTCCGTCATCCGCTCCGTCTTGTAGCCGTAGACCGGAGCACCGACGAGCCACGTTTCCTGAGTCTTGGCGTACTGCCAGAGGGAAGAGACCCGGATGCCGATGTTGGCTGCTTCGATCTCCGCCATACCGGCAATGAGAGAGACCATGATCTTCCCGACCTGGCTGGACAGGTCTATGGGGTCATTGAGGGACTTGAGATTCTTGTGGAGCCTTTGGCACCACTCAATGACTACCTGGAGATCCAAAATCCGCCGTACGAATCGGTCGAGCTTCCAGAAGTAGAGCACGTCAAACTCTGGGGATCGGTTGTTGAGCCAATCTCCAAGAGACTTGCGCTTCCACGGCGGAACCTTGGTTGCAGACACATTCAGGTCCCGGGCCACTCCGACGACACGAACCCTGTCGTGATTCGCTTCACGCCATAGATCGAGTTCCTGCCGAATGGGGGAGGTGGTGTCGTCCGTGAGAATAGACAGACGGACAGAGAGCAGAGCTCTCGGGGCTTCCTCGGGGAGGGACGCATTGATTCTCTGGAGCTCTTCAAGTTCCGCCAATTCAGCGGCACTCCACGTGACGCCCACGATCGGAGGCGTCGTCAGCTCGGTAGTCATGGCCAGAGGCTAGCAGGTTGTGCCAAGGAGTAGAGCTTCCCGCAGCTCTACTGGAACATCGGCTTTCCCGCGGCCGACTACGCGAAGCTGGTGCGCTGGTGGGACGGTGTCGTACGCGGGACAGGCGTCGACCTCTACATCGGCGAGGCTCTCCACAAGGCCGGAGACCGGGCGCAGCCCGCCGCCTGGCAGGACCCGGCCGAGCTGTCCAGGCATCTCGACCTCTGCGCGAGGTACCCGGAGGTGAAGGGAAATATTTACTTCGCGGCGAAGGAGGTCGCCAGCGATCCCCTGGGGGCAATGACCATGATTGCTGAGCGCTACCGGCGAAAGGGATAATGGTGCACACCTACGAGGTGATGGCTGCGGTTCTGGCCAAGCTTCAACAGGAGGAGTGCGAGGCGGCCCTACCCTCCGCACCTTCGTGGTCGATGCGCACGAGGATCATCGTGCGCGCTCCGTGAACCAGTCGGCCGGGCCCTTGGCGGTGTCGATCGGGCTTCGGGTGATCTGCACGAGTGATCGTCCGATGGCAGCTCGCCACGCACATGCGCACCGACCTCCCGCTCGACGAGGCGCGACGCTGACCAGGTCGGACGCGCCGTCGTCCGGTGGGTCGACCGGTACGACACCGCACGCCTGTACTCCGCCCCCCCACTACGTCCCACCCGGAGGATTCGAGGCCCACCCCGATCCCGGGCGGCCACGAACACCGCCTGAAACCGAAGAAACCGGCCGCCACGAAACGCAGAGCCGCGTGCTCCAGTCGCCGTCGTCAGAGGTAGTCGGTGTGGACGCCGGGGGCGAACTGCCGGACTGCGGCGACGATCCGGCTGCGCTGAAGCTCCTCCGTCATCTTCAGCGGGACGGGAATCGTGAGCAGTATGCGGTCGGGCTCCTTGGGCACCAGGCCCGACTGAGGGATCGGGAGGGGCATGCCCTGCTTCACCTGGACGTGGATGGCGAAGTTGAACCCGGCTTCCCCCTGGGTCTTGCTGAGGGCGGAGACATCGCGCCACGGGATCACCTGCGTCCTGGAGCCCGTGCCGACCTTGTCCGCGCTGCGGACGCTGATGCCTTCGGCGTCGAAAGTAACGGTGTATCCGTAGGCGGTGGGGCCGTTCACGATCCTGGCCACACAGAAGAAGGGAGCGACGGACGCCGCGACGGCGATCACGAACATCGCGGGGTCCTCCGGGCCGTTGCCGCTCCAGACGAGGTACGCAATCCAACCACAGAACCCCGCCGGCAGCAGCCATCCCACGGCGGCCGCCAAGCGACGGCCGACGGGCAGGATGATCTCCAGAGAGGCGGGTGCCCGCCCGGTGCCGTCCGGATGCGGTGCGGTGCCGGCCCCGGTGGTCGCCTCGTCCAGGAGGGTCTCGGGTGCGAAGTGCCGTACGGCGTCCAGGACCACACGTGCCACCGCGCGGGGGTCGGAGGACGCCGGCCGGGCCAGCGCTCCGGCCGGTTCGACGCCGACGACGCGATTCGGCAGGCCCTGGTACAGGGTCGGTCCCAGTACGGGGTCATGTACCGCGCCGGCCGGCAAGGGCGCGTTGTCGAACAGCGCGAGACGCAGCGTGGCGATGCGCCCGTCGCCCGCGGTTGCTTCGAGAGCGGCGATGTCCTCCCACGGGATGCGGTCCCTCTTCGTGCCGCGCAGCGAGACTCTGGTGATCGTCACGTCCGTGGTGTCCAGCCGGACGGTGCTCCGGGTGTGCGTCAGCAGGGCCGCGATGAGCGGCAGAAGACAAAGCGGTGGCACCAGCAGGAGCCAGGCGAATCCCGTCAGCTCGTCGTTGCTGTCGAGGAGGAACAGAGGCAGGCTCAACACGCAGCAAACAGCGAGCGTGAAGAGCAGCATGGGCAGTCGGACTGTCCAGGGCACGCCGAAGGTCACCGCACGCAGTGCGGTGGTGCGTGCGGGCGGCTGGGTGGGCGGTTCCGCCGGGGCCCGGCGAGCCTGGACTGTGGCGGGCGCGGTCGGGGCGACCCCCGGCGACGGCGCGGTATCGGCCTCAAACGAGGTGTGCGGTGGCACCTGCGAGCCCGGGTCGCCGGCCGCCGATGCCAGCGCCCTCAGCAACTGTGCCGCCGTCGGTCTGCCCTCCGGATCCTTCGCGAGGCACTCGGCGACCAGGGGGCGCAAGGAGCCCGGCACAGCGGCCAGGTCGGGCTCGTCGTGAACCGCTCGATACATCAGCCCCATGTGGCTGCCCTCGCCGAAAGCCCGGCCGCCGGCGGCGTGGACCAGCACCGCGCCGAGCGCGAAGATGTCGCACGCGGGTCCGATCGTGCCGCCCTCGATCTGTTCGGGCGCGAGGAACCCCGGCGTGCCGATGACCAGGTTCGTGCTGGTCAGCCGGGTCTCATTGAGTGCCCGCGCGATACCGAAGTCGAGGACCCGCGGACCGTCGTCGGACATGATGATGTTGGACGGCTTCAGGTCGCGGTGCACCAGGTCGCATCGGTGGATGGTGAGCAGCGCCTCCGCCAGAGCGGCTCCCAGTGCCCGTAATTCCGCGCCGTCCATCGGCCCGTTTTCGACGATCACTCCGTCCAGGGTTCGCCCCGGTACATACGCGGTGACCATCCACGGCGGATCGGCGTCCGGGTCTGCATCGACGACCTGTGCGGTGTGGAAGCCGCCGACACGCCGTGCCGCCACCACCTCGCTGCGGAACCGCGAGCGGAATCCGGGATCGGCCGCGAGCTCCGGCCGTGCGATTTTGACGGCGACCAGGCGTCCGCCCGGGGACCGGCCCTGGTAGACCCGGCCCATCCCTCCTTCTCCGAGCCTGGCCGTCAGCTCATAGTCGCCGACGGCCCTTGGATCGTCAGGACCGAGCGCCTGCATGGTCAATCCCCCACCCGCCATGTTCTTCGCTCGATGCCCCGCCTGGCAGGCCCGGTCGGGCGCGCAGCAGGGCTGTAGGCGTGAGCGTTGAAAACGCCTCTGCCCCCGGAGCCCATGGTGCCCCATCGCTCACCCGTTCGGGGAGTATGGCGGCGATCCGATCGGCGCGATGACCAGAGTGGTGGCGGACCACTACCGGGTACGGGCGCCCGCCGGGGTGAAGTAGCCGTGCTTGCCGGACGGTGTGCCGGACGCGCGGGGGCGAGCGGTCAGTCGGCGGTCCGCTGGGTGACCGCGATGCAGACGAGCACCGCCACGGCCGCGATCGGGGCGGCGGCCGTGAGGTGCTCGCCGAGCAGGAGTACCGACCAGACCAGAGTGATGACCGGCTGGGCCAGTTGAAGCTGACTGGCCTTCGCGATACCGATCAGGGCCATGCCCCGGTACCAGACGTACAGGCCGAAGAAGGTCGAGCCCGCCGCCACCCATACGAGCCCGATCACACCGTGGGCCGTGAGCCGGACCGGTTCGAAGGAGAGGGCCACCGCGGCGCCCGCCACCGAGAGCGGCAGACAGCCGATCAGGGCCCAGCCGATCACCTGCCAGCCGGGCATGGTCCGGGCCAGCCGGCCGCCTTCCGTATAGCCCGCCGCGCACACCAGCAGCGCGCCGAAGAGATACAGATCGCCGGTGGAGAGTGCGCCGCCGCTCTGCTGGACGGCGAAGGCGATCACGACCGCGGCGCCGGCGAGAGCGGCCAGCCAGAAGGTACGGGAGGGACGGCGGCCGGTACGGACGGCGGCGAAGGCGGCCGTGGTCAGCGGCAGCAGCCCGACCACCACCGCCGCGTGCGACGTGCTGGAGCTCTCCAGCGCCAGCGTCGTCAGCAGCGGAAAGCCCACCACGACCCCGCCGCCGACCACCACCAGCCCGCCCCAGTGGCGGCGCTCCGGGACCGGGACGCGCAGAGCCAGCAGAAAACCGGCCGCGATCAGCGCGGCCAGTGCGCCGCGGACGGCGACGAGGGACCAGGGACCGAAACTCTCCAGGCCCCACACGGTGGACGGGAAGGTGAGCGAGAAGGCGACGACGCCGAGCGCGGCGAGGAGAGTGCCGCCGCTGACCGTTATCGAAGGAGCTGGAGTAGCGCTATCCTGTGCTGTCATGCATGAGCGTAGCAGCGTGGGAGAGCTGGCGAATTCTCTGCGACGCGAGCTGGACCGCTATCCACCAGGTGGAAAGCTGCCATCGAGTCGAGCGCTGGTCGAGCGTTATCGAGTCTCGCCGGTGACCGTCTCGCGCGCCCTCGCCCGGCTCAGCGCGGAAGGGCTCCTTGTCACGCGTCCTGGCGCCGGCGCCTTCCGCGCGCGGGCCAGGCCGGAGCCCGCGCCGGCCGGCGACACCTCCTGGCAGGAGGTCAGCCTCAGCGCCGACGCGGCCACCGAACCCGTACCGCGCGCCGTCGACGCCTCCGGCGTCCTGGTCACGCTCGCGGCGCCGCCACCCGGCGTCATCGAATTCAACGGCGGCTATCTGCACCCGTCGCTCCAGCCGGAACAGGCGATGGCGGCGGCCCTGGCACGGGCGGGCCGCCGGCCGGGCGCCTGGGGCAGGCCGCCCACCGACGGCCTGCCCGAGCTGCGCGAATGGTTCGCCCGAGGGATCGGGGACGGCTGCACGGCCGCCGAGGTCCTTGTCACGGCCGGCGGCCAGAACGCGCTGGCCACCGCGCTGCGGGCGCTCGCTCCGCCCGGCGCGCCCGTTCTTGTCGAATCGCCCACCTATCCGGGGATGCTGGCCATCGCCCGCGCCGCCGGGATACGGCCGGTTCCCGTGCCGGTGGACTCCGACGGCGTCCGGCCCGACCTGCTCGAAGCCGCCTTCCGGGCGACCGGCGCACGGGTCTTCGTCTGCCAGCCGCTCTTTCAGAACCCGACCGGCGCCGTGCTCTCCGCGGCCCGCCGGCCGGAGGTACTGCGCATCGCCCGCGCCGCCGGGGCCTTTGTCGTCGAGGACGACTTCGCGCGGCGGATGGTGCACGAGGACGCGGGCCCGTTGCTCCCGCCGCTCGCCGCCGACCATCCGGACGGTGTCGTCGTCCATGTCTGCTCGCTCACCAAACCGACCTCACCGAGCCTGCGCGTCGGCGGGCTCGTGGCACGCGGTCCGGTGCTTGAGCGGCTCCGTGCCATCCAGGTCGTCGACTCCTTCTTCGTGCCGCGTCCCTTGCAGGAGGCAGCCCTGGAACTGGTCGGCTCCGCCGCCTGGAACCGCCATCTGCGCTCCGTCTCCGCCGCGCTGAAGTCCCGCAGGGACATCCTGGTCACCGCGGTGCGCACCGAACTGCCCGAGCTGTCCGTCCCGCACATCCCGGCCGGCGGCTACCACCTCTGGGCCCGTCTCCCGGACGGCACCGACGAGGCCGCCGTCGTCTCCGCCGCACTGCGCGCGGGTGTCGCGGTCGCGCCCGGCCGCCCGTACTTCAGCGCGGAGCCGCCCGCCGCCCATCTGCGGCTGAGCTTCGCGGCCGTGGCGGGTCCGGCGGAGATCACCGAGGGTGTGCGGCGGCTCCGTACGGCGTGCGACGAGGTGCTCGGCCGGGCCGGCGGCTGAAACGCGCCACGGCGGCCGGCGGCCCCGCGGCCGGCGAACGTGGCCGCCCGCGGGAGCGCGGGCCGGACCGCTTTGCCAACCGTTTCACCGGCGGCCGCCGGGCACCTCTTGACCCGCTGGGCTTTCGGATCCACGATCTCGGCCATGAGTGTTCGGGTCACGTTGGTCGCCGCCGCGCGCAGCTCGGACCTGTTCGACGAGCGCTTCGACGACGACCGTCCCCTCGACCAGGCCGGCTGGCACGAGATGCAGCTTGTCGCCCACGCCCTGATTCCACTGTCCGCCGCCGACATCCGCTACTGCTCGCCGACGCTGCGCAGCCGCACCACCGGCGATGCCCTGGGCTTCGCGCCGCTCGTCCAGCCGGCCCTGCGCGACTGCGACATGGGCCGCTGGCGCGGTTTCACCCTCGCCGAGGTCGCGGCCCGCGAACCGGCCGCCGTCGACGCCTGGCTGGCCGATCCGCGCTCCGCCCCGCACGGCGGCGAGCCCCTGCTGGCCTTCATCTCCCGCATAGGAGGCTGGCTGGACACCCGTCCCGCCCAGGACATCAACGCCATCGTCGCGGTCGCCGAACCGGCCGTCGTACGAGCGGCACTGGTCTACGCGCTGAAGGCGCCGCCCCGGACGTACTGGTACGTGGATGTCCGCCCGCTGTCGGCCCTCACCCTGACCGGCGGCCCAGGCCACTGGACGCTGCTCCTCGGCGCGGGCGCCTGAACCGCTTTGTTCCGTACGTGGCGCCCGCGCCACGACCGGACATGCGCCGGGATCCGCCACACGGCTATCTGTTCCGGCTGGTCAGGCGCAGCGAGGTCTCCCAGAGCCGCTCCGCGTTCGCCGGATCGAGGGCATAGGGGGCCACGCCCTGGTAGTCCCCGGAGCGACGGCTGACCGTCGGCGCTTCGGCGCAGTCGTTGAAGTAGCGGCCGCCGATGCCGTCCAGCGCCGGGGCCGTGGCCAGCAGCACGGAGGTCGCGGCGCCCTGCTGGGTGGTCTTCCGGAGCTCCGGCGGAGTGGCCAGACGGTTGCCGACATGGCGCTGCAGATTGGTGGCGATGGCACCGGGGTTGAGGGCGTTGGCGGTGATGCCGTCCGCCGCCCAGCGGCGCGTTGCCTCCACGGCGAAGAGGATGTTGGCCGTCTTGGACTGGCCGTACGCCGCCCACGGCTCGTACGGACGGAAGGCGAAGTGCGGATCGTCGAAGATCACCGGCGACAGCAGATGCGCCGACGAACTCACCGAGACGACGCGCGCGCCACGCGCCGCGGCCAGCGCCGGATACAGCCCGGTCGCCAGCGCGAAGTGGCCGAGGTGGTTGGTGGCGAACTGGAGCTCCCACCCGTCCGAGGTGTGCTCTTCCGGAGAGGCCATGATCCCGGCGTTGTTGACCAGGATGTGCAGTGGTCCGCTCCAGGCGGCGGTGAACGCCTCGACCGACGCGAGGTCGGACAGGTCCAGCGGAGCGACCCGTACGGCCTTTCCGGTGGTCGAGGTGATGTCGGCGGCGGTCTTCTCTCCGGCCTCCGCGTTACGTACCGCGAGCGTGACCTCGGCGCCCGCCGCCGCCAGGGACCTGGCCGTCTCGACGCCGATCCCCGAGGCTCCGCCCGTGACGACGGCACGCCGGCCGGACAGATCGATACCGGCGGCCACCTCGTCCGCGGTGGACGTGAATCCGAACTGGGTGGTGACAAGTGACATGGACCGGACTTCCTTACTCGCTGCGTGTCTGCTTCGTACTCGTGAGCTCTCAGCGCTCCTGTCCTTCACTGTGCGGGCGGCGCCGGGCGGCAGCCAGCGCCCCCGTGATCCTGGGAGTGCCAGGACCAGGCTCGGTGTGCCCGTCGCGCCCGCCGGGGATGACGGGACAGCCCTTAGCGTGGAGCCATGGTCACCAGTACTCACCTCGGCGCATACCTGCGGGCCCGGCGCGAACTCGTGCGTCCCGAGGACGTGGGTCTGCCGGGCGGCGGTCGCCGACGCGTACCCGGCCTGCGGCGCGAGGAGCTGGCGCTGCTCGCCGGGATCAGCGCCGACTACTACCTCCGCCTCGAACAGGGCCGGGACCAGCATCCCTCCGCGCAGGTCGTCGACGCGCTGGCCGGCGCGCTCATGCTGGACGACGATGCCACCGCGCATCTGCACCGGCTCGCGCGGCCCGCGCCGCGTCGCCGTGCCGGCCGCCCGTGCGCGGAACGCGCGCTGCCCGGTATCCGGCAGCTCGTGATGAGCTGGACCGACACCCCGGCCTTTGTCCAGGGCCGCTATACGGATGTCCTCGCCGCCAATCCCATGGCCACCGCGCTGGGGCCGTACGCGCAGGGTGTGAACCTGCTGCGCGCCACTTTCCTCGATCCGCGGGTACGTGAGCTGCACCGGGACTGGGAGTACGCGGCGCCGGCCGTCGTCGCGTCGCTGCGTGCCGTGGCCACGTCCGACTCCGACGACCCGCGGCTGACGGAACTCGTCACGGAACTGTCCGCGCGCAGCGAGGAGTTCCGGCGGCTCTGGGCCCGTCATGACGTCAGGCCGCGCACCAGCGGCATCAGCAGGATGAACCATCCGCGCGTGGGGCCGCTGGAACTCAACTTCGAGAAACTGAGCATCAACGGTACGGACGGACAGCTCCTGGTCGTCTACCACGCCGAGCCGGGCAGTCCGGCCGCCCAGAGCCTGGCCCTGCTCTCCACGATCGCCGCCGGGCGGTCGGCCTGAGCGCGGTCGGCGCAGGCCCTGGACAGACGCGGACATGATCTCGGTCAGGCCGTACCGAGTGTCTCCAGGATCTGCTCGCCGTACTTCGCCAGCTTGTTCTCGCCGACACCGGTCACCGTGCCCAGGTCCGCCAGGGTCGACGGCGCCAGGATCGCGATCTGGCGCAGCGTCGCGTCATGGAAGATGACATACGCGGGCACGCCCTGCTCCTTCGCCGTGGCGGCCCGCCAGGCGCGCAGCGTCTCGAAGACCGGCACGGCCTCCGCCGGCAGATCGACCGGCGCGGAACGCTGCTTGGCCGTCTTCTCCGCCCGGGCCGGCGCGGCCGTCTTCTCCGTCTCGCGCCGCAGCACCACCGGACGCCGTCCGCCCAGCACCTCGCCGCTGCCTTCGGTGAGGACCAGTGTCCCGTAATCGCCCTCGACGGCGATCAGGCCCTGCGCCAGCAGTTGCCGGGCCACGCTGCGCCACTCTGCCTCGCGCAGCTCCGTACCGATGCCGAAGACGCTGAGCGCGTCATGGTCGAACTGGATCACCTTGGCCGTCTTCCTGCCCAGCAGAATGTCGGTGATCTGGCCCGCGCCGAACTTCTGATTGCGCTCGCGTTTCAGCCTGACCACGGTCGACAGCAGCTTCTGCGCGGGCACCGTGCCGTCCCAGGACTCCGCCGGTGTCAGACAGGTGTCGCAGTTGCCGCACGCGGTGCTTTCCTGGCCGAAGTACGCCAGCAGCTCGACGCGGCGGCATTCGACGGTCTCGCACAGCGCGAGCATGGCGTCGACATGAGCGCTCAGCCGCCGCCGGTGCGCGTCGTCGCCCTCCGAGGTGTCGATCATCTTCCGCTGCTGGACGACATCCTGGAGCCCGTACGCCAGCCAGGCCGTGGACGGCAGCCCGTCCCGTCCGGCGCGTCCCGTTTCCTGGTAGTAGCCCTCGACGGACTTCGGCAGGTCGAGATGGGCGACGAAGCGTACGTCCGGCTTGTCGATGCCCATGCCGAACGCGATCGTCGCGACCATCACCATCCCGTCCTCCCGCAGGAAGCGCGACTGGTTCGTGGCTCGCGTACGGGCGTCGAGCCCCGCGTGGTAAGGCAGCGCGTCGACTCCGTTCTTGACCAGGAATTCGGCGGTCTTCTCCACGGACGCGCGGGAGAGGCAGTAGACGATGCCCGCGTCGCCGGGGTGCTCGGCGCGCAGCAGTTGCAGCAACTGCCGCTTCGGGTCGTTCTTCGGCGCGATGCGGTACTGGATGTTGGGACGGTCGAAGCTCGCCACGAAATGCCGGGCGTCCTGGAGCTTGAGCCGGGACGCGATCTCCGAGTGCGTGGCCTCGGTGGCGGTCGCGGTCAGCGCGATCCGCGGTACATCGGGCCAGCGCTCGTGCAGTGCGGAGAGCGCGAGATAGTCGGGGCGGAAGTCGTGGCCCCACTGGGCCACGCAGTGTGCCTCGTCGATGGCGAACAGCGAGATGGTGCCGCGCTCCAGCAGCCGTACGGTCGCCTCGACACGCAGCCGCTCCGGCGCCAGATACAGCAGATCCAGCTCACCGGAGAGGAACTCGGCCTCCACCAGGCGCCGTTCGTCGAGATCCTGTGAGGAGTTGAGAAAGCCCGCGCGCACACCGAGTGCCCTCAACGCGTCGACCTGGTCCTGCATGAGCGCGATGAGCGGCGACACGACAACGCCGACGCCCTTCCGTACCAGCGCGGGGATCTGGTAGCAGAGGGACTTGCCACCGCCTGTCGGCATGAGCACCAGCGCGTCACCGCCGGCCACCACATGCTCGATGATCTCCTGTTGGCTGCCGCGGAAGGAGTCGTATCCGAAGACGCGGTGCAGTACCCGCAGCGCGTCGCTGGTCTCGGGGCCGGGGCCGGAGTCGGGATCGGGAGCGCTCATCCGCCGATTCTACGAGTCTCCAGGAGCGCCGTTCAGGATCATCCGGAATCCGGTACCGGCCAGCGGCCGTGCGTCCCAACCGAGCCGGCGAGCCCGTGGAGAGATGGTGCGGCGACGGGCTCGTCTGTGCGCGATCCGCGTCGCGGCCCCACCCGCTGCTTCGGAGCTGCGCGGCACGTGCGCTCCCCGGCGCCGGGGAGCGCACTGCGGGCCGGGACGCGGTTCCTGCCGGCGCTGTGTTGTCCGCTCCGGATCGCGGCGGAGGCGCTGACGATCGGCGTCCTCGCGGGACTCGCCCGCGAAACGTTCGCTTCCTGTTCAGCGGCTCCGCAGGGCGAGAAACTCGTCCCAGGTCATCCGGCCGTCGCCGTCGGTGTCGGCGACGGCGAGCACTGCCTGGGCCTGGGACTCCGACATGGTGCTGTCGCCCAGTCCGGCCATCACGCTCCGGAACTCCGCCGCGGTGATCGCGCCGTCCTTGTCAAGATCGAACTGGTCGAACGCTGCCCTGAGCGATTCGGTGTCCGCCATCTCTTTCCTCTCGCCGTGCCGTTGGTGACGCGGTCACCGTACCGGCAGCCCTCCGGGCCCGGCCGGGCCCTGAGGTGCCCGGCGGATCGCGCGGGTCCGCCGGGCCGGCCGAAACAAGTGGGGAGTGCTCCCCGGTTGATGCTAGAGTGGCGCCGTCACTCCAAGTGGGGAGTGCTCCCCATTTGGTCCCGCCGACTTCGCTCGCCTGCTGGGGAGGCCTTTATGTCCATCGAGCCCGTCCGGGTTTCCGAAGAGCCCGAAGACCACGGAGTTCCTGAAGCTCCCGGAGTTTCCGAAGTTTCCGGAGTTCCCGAAGAGCCGTACGGCGCGATTCCGACAGTCGTCGAAGAACTCGTCGTCGACGCCGAGGAATTCACCGCCGACCCGTATCCACGCCTGGCGGAGCTGCGTGCCGGGGGCCCTGTCCGCCGCGTCCGCACTCCTTTCGCGGAGCTGTGGATGGTGGTCGGTCACGAGACCGTACGGTCGGCCCTCGCCGATCCACGGCTGCGTAACGACATCCGCCACTCCCGCGACTGGGACAGCGACGGTGGCTACGCCATCGGCCGCAATATGCTCCAGGTCGATCCGCCCGACCACACCCGGCTGCGTCGCCTGGTCGCCTCCGAGTTCACCGGCCGCCGGATCCGGTCGCTCCGACCGCGCATGCGGGACATCACCGACGCGCTCCTGGACGCCATGGCTCCCGAGGGCCGCGCCGACCTGGTCGAGGCGCTCGCCTTTCCGCTGCCGATCACCGTCATCTGTGAACTGCTGGGCGTTCCCGACGCCGACCGGAACGCCTTCCGCGCCTGGTCGACGGAGATGGTCGCCGCCAATGACCCGGAGGCCGCGACCGCCGCGGCCCGGGAGATGACCGGATACCTGACCGGCCTCATCGAGGGCATGCGTCCGGCAGTGGCCGGTGCCGGTCGGAACGACGGCCTGCTGTACGCGATGGTCCGCTCGGCCGACGAGGACGGCGACGGCCTCTCCACCGAAGAACTCCTGGGCATGGCCTTCCTTCTGCTCGTCGCCGGCCACGAGACCACCGTCAATCTGATCTCCAGCGCCGTGCATCTGCTGCTGCGGCACCCGGCACAGCTCGCCGCGCTGCGGAATGACTGGACGCTGCTGGAGGGCGCCGTCGAGGAGGTGCTGCGGTACGAGCCGCCCGTGCCGGCCACCGCCTACCGCTACACCGCCGAGCCCGTCACGCTCGCCGGCACTCGTATTCCCGCCGGCGAACCCGTGGTGCTCTCACTCGCGGCGGCCAACCGTGACCCCGCCCGCTTCACCGCGCCGGAGAGGTTCGACATCCGCCGCGACCCGGCCGAGACCCGCGGTCATCTCGCCTTCGGTCACGGGATCCACCACTGCCTGGGCGCGCCGCTGGCCAGGATGGAGGCCACCATCGCGCTCCGCGCCCTCTTCGAGCGCTTTCCCGGCCTGGCGCTGGACAAGGCCGCGAGCCCTCCCGACTGGCGGCCGAGTCTGCTGCGCGGACTGCGCCGGCTGCCGGTGCGCTGGGACGCCTGACGGGAGCGCGGCGCACCGTGCTCGGCCGTGAGCCGGCGCTCGGCGCAGGACTCCTCGGTGACGGGTGTCCGCGAGGTAGCGGTCAGCGCGGATAAAGGAGTAAATGGACAGATGAAGGAGTAAATGGAACGAATGGGCTACTGGCGTTTGTTCGCGGATCGCCTCCTGGAGCACCCATTGGGTCGCGGGCTGGTGGCGATTCCGCTCGTGCTGATCGCGGTGATCACCGTGATCGACATCAATACGCCGGAAGATGTCCATCTTGGTCCGTTGCTGGTGGTCGCGCCCGCACTGGCCGCCTCCTTCGGCGGGCCCCGGCTGACCGCTCTGATCGGCGCTCTGGCGGTGGCCGCCCAGGTCGTGATCGGCGTGTTCCACGGCGGGTTGACCACGACCAATCACATCGCGCAGATCATCGCGCTGGCCGTTCTCTCCGCTCTGGTGGTCGTGGTCTGTCTGGTGCGCGAGCGGCGTGGCCGGGAGCTGAACCGATTGAGATCGGTGGCCGAGACGGCGCAGCAGGTCCTGCTGCGGCCGCCGCCCCAGCGGGTCGGGCCGCTGCGGGTGGCCTGGCTGTATCTGACGGCCGAGGACGAGACCCAGATCGGCGGCGACCTGTTCGCGGTCACCCGTACGGCTCACGGCGGCAGCCGAGTGATCATCGGCGATGTACGGGGCAAGGGGCTGGACGCCATCGGCGAGGCGTCCGTGGTGCTGGGCGCCTTCCGGGAGGGCGCTCACCGGTGCACCGCACTGTCCGAGCTCGTGGCGGCACTGGAGGACAGTGTCAGCCGGAGCGTCGATGAGGTGGCCAACACCGAGCACGACCCGGGCGAACACTTCGTCACCGCACTCGTGCTGGACATCCCGGACCATGACTCGCGGGCCGAGATGATCAGTTGCGGTCATCCGCCGCCGCTGCTGGTGCGCGGCCGCGAGGTCCGGGTCCTGCACTCCCTCAGCACCGCGCCGCCGCTGGGCGTGTGCGTACCGCCCGTGTCGAGTTTCCGCACCGACGTGTTCACCTTCGAAGCCGGCGACGCCCTCCTGCTCTACACCGACGGTGTCATCGAGGCCCGCTCGCCGACCGGAGCGTTCTATCCGCTCGCCGAACGGGTCGCGTCCTTCGCCGCGTCCAGTCCCGCTGCCCTGGTGCGCCACATCCACCGCGATCTGCTCAGCCACACCGGCCGGCATCTCGCCGACGACGCCGTCCTCCTGGCCATCGAACGGACCCCGGCGCAGCAGCATTTCCACGAGGCCCGGCGCTCGGCCGATTCCTTCAGGAGCCACCGCCCGCTCGCCGGCCAACCGCCTCCGCCCTCGGCGCGCCGGCCGTAGTCCCGGCGGACGGTCGCGCCCACTTCATTGCATAAAGCTGCGGCGAAACGTATAGTCATGCCACTACCGAGGAGGGTTTTCGATGGCGGCAGGTGCGGTACGCGCGGCGGTGGCGGGAGCGAGCGGATACGCGGGCGGTGAAGTGCTCCGACTGCTGCTCGCTCATCCCCACGTCGAAATCGGCGCCCTGACCGGCAATTCGAACGCGGGCCAGCGACTCGGCGGGCTCCAGCCCCATCTGCTGCCGCTGGCCGGACGCGTCCTGGAGCCGACCGTACCCGAAGTGCTCGCCGGGCACGATGTCGTCTTTCTCGCGCTGCCGCACGGTGAGTCCGCTGCCGTCGCCGAGCGGCTCGGTGACGAGGTCCTCATCATCGACATGGGCGCCGACTTCCGGCTGAAGGACCCGGCGGACTGGGAGCGGTTCTACGGCTCCGCGCACGCCGGCACCTGGCCCTACGGCCTCCCAGAACTGCCGGGTGCCCGCGCCGCGCTGGAGGGGTCCAAGCGCGTCGCGGTGCCCGGCTGCTATCCCACGGCCGTCTCGCTCGCGCTCTTCCCGGCCTACGCGGCCGGCCTGGCCGAGCCCGAGGCCGTGATCACCGCCGCCTCCGGGACCTCCGGCGCCGGCAAGGCGGCCAAGCCGCATCTGCTCGGTTCCGAGGTCATGGGCTCCATGACCCCGTACGGCGTCGGCGGCGGCCACCGGCACACTCCCGAGATGATCCAGAACCTCAGCGAGGCGGCCGGAGAGCCGGTCACCGTCTCCTTCACGCCCACCCTCGCACCGATGCCGCGCGGCATCCTCGCCACCTGCTCCGCCAAGGCGAAGCCGGGCACGACGGCCCAGGACGTACGGGACGCGTACGAGAAGGTCTTCGCGGACGAGCCGTTCGTCCATCTGCTGCCCGAGGGACAGTGGCCCGCCACGGCGTCCGTCTACGGTTCGAACGCCGTACAGATCCAGGTCACGTACGACGAGTCCGCGGCCCGCATCATCGCGATCAGCGCCATCGACAACCTCACCAAGGGGACCGCGGGCGGCGCGATACAGAGCATGAACATCGCCCTCGGACTTCCCGAGGACACCGGACTCTCCACGATCGGAGTGGCACCTTGAGCGTCACCGCAGCGAAGGGATTCACGGCGGCGGGCATCGCCGCCGGGATCAAGGAGAACGGCAACCCGGATGTGGCCCTCGTGGTCAACAACGGTCCGCGCCGCGCCGCCGCGGGCGTCTTCACCTCCAACCGCGTCAAGGCGGCGCCCGTCCTCTGGTCCGAGCAGGTCGTCAAGGGCGGCGAGATCACCGCCGTGGTGCTCAACTCGGGCGGCGCCAACGCCTGTACGGGACCACAGGGCTTCCAGGACACCCACGCCACGGCGGAGAAGGCGGCCGAGGTCCTCGGCGGCGGCGGTGCCGGTGAGATCGCGGTCGCCTCGACCGGACTGATCGGCCTGCGGCTGCCGATGGACAAGCTGCTGCCGGGGATCGAGAAGGCCGCGGCCGAGCTCTCCGCCCACGGCGGCGAGAAGGCCGCCATCGCCATCAAGACCACCGACACCGTCCACAAGACCGCCGTCGCGGGCGGCGAGGGATGGACCGTCGGCGGTATGGCCAAGGGCGCGGGCATGCTCGCACCGGGCCTCGCCACCATGCTCGTCGTCCTCACCACCGACGCCGACATCGAGGCACCGGCGCTGGACACGGCGCTGCGCGCGGCCACCCGTACCACCTTCGACCGGACCGACTCCGACGGCTGTATGTCCACCAACGACACCGTGCTGCTGCTGGCGTCGGGAGCGTCCGGTGTCACACCCGGATACGACGAGTTCGCCGAGGCCGTCCGGGCGGTCTGCGCCGACCTCGCGCGTCAGCTCATCGGCGACGCCGAGGGCGCGTCCAAGGACATCCGGATCGAAGTGATCAACGCCGCGACCGAGGACGACGCCGTCGAGGTGGGCCGCTCCATCGCCCGCAACAACCTCCTCAAGTGCGCCATCCACGGTGAGGACGCCAACTGGGGCCGGGTGCTCTCCGCCATCGGCACGACGGGCGCCGCCTTCGAGCCCGACCAGCTCAATGTCGCCATCAATGACGTCTGGGTCTGCAAGAACGGCTCGGTCGGAGAGGACCGCGATCTCGTGGACATGCGCTACCGCGAGGTGAGGATCACCGCCGATCTGGCCGCGGGCACCGAGTCGGCCGTCATCTGGACCAACGATCTGACCGCCGAGTACGTCCACGAGAACAGCGCGTACAGCTCATGACCACCCGCAAGCACACCGCCCTGCCCAAGGCGCGGATCCTCATCGAGGCGCTGCCCTGGCTCACCCGGCACAACGGCAGGACCGTCGTCATCAAGTTCGGCGGCAACGCCATGGTCAACGAGGACCTCAAGGCCGCCTTCGCGCAGGACGTCGCCTTTCTGCGGCAGGCCGGCCTCAAGCCGGTCGTCGTGCACGGCGGCGGCCCGCAGATCAGCGCCCAGCTCGACCGGCACGGCCTGGTCAGCGAGTTCAAGGCCGGTCTGCGGGTCACCACACCCGAGGCCATGGACGTCGTACGCATGGTGCTGGCCGGACAGGTGCAGCGTGAACTGGTCGGCCTGCTCAACCAGCACGGTCCGCTCGCCGTCGGCATGACCGGCGAGGACGCGCACACCATCACCGCGACCCAGCACCGTCCGCTGATCGACGGCGAAGCGGTCGACATCGGCCGCGTCGGCGAGATCACCGCGATCGACACGGGCGCCATCGAGGCGCTGCTGGCGGACGGCCGGATCCCGGTCATCTCCTCCATCGCGCGCAGCGCCGACGACGGGCATGTCTACAACGTCAACGCTGACACCGCGGCCGCCGCGCTGGCCGCGGCGCTGGGCGCCGAGACACTGGTGGTCCTCACGGATGTCGAGGGGCTGTACGAGGACTGGCCCAACAGCGATGACGTGATCCGCCGGCTTACCGCCACGCAGTTGGAGAAGCTGCTGCCCGAGCTGTCCGCCGGCATGGTGCCGAAGATGGAAGGCTGTCTGTTCGCCGTACGCAACGGCGTCAGCACCGCCCGCGTGATCGACGGGCGGGTCCCGCACGCGATCCTGCTGGAGATCTTCACCGACGACGGCATCGGCACGATGGTCGTGCCCGACGGCGGCGGCGTACCGGAAGAACCGCACGCATCCGAAGGGGGAGCGAAGTGACCGGCAATCAGGAGCTCGTACAGCGCTGGCGCGGCGTCATGACGGACAACTACGGCACGCCGGGGCTGTCTCTCGTCCGCGGGTCCGGCGCCACGGTCTGGGACGCCGACGGCAACCAGTACACCGACTTCGTCGGCGGTATCGCGGTGAACGCGCTCGGCCACGCCCATCCCGCTGTCGTCGAGGCCGTGTCCCGGCAGATCGCCGCGCTCGGCCATGTCTCCAACCTCTATGTCGCCGAGCCGCCGCTCGCTCTCGCCGAGCGGCTGATCCAGCTCTTCGGCCGGCCCGGCCGGGTGTTCTTCTGCAACTCCGGCGCCGAGGCCAATGAAGCCGTGTACAAGATCGGCCGGCTGACCGGACGACGGCACATGGTCGCCACCGACGGCGGTTTCCACGGCCGGACCATGGGCTCGCTCGCGCTGACCGGCCAGCCCGCCAAGCGCGATCCGTTTCTGCCGCTGCCCGGCGATGTCAGCCATGTCCCGTACGGAGACGCCGAGGCACTGCGGGCCGCCGTCACCGAGGACACGGCCTTCGTGATCATCGAGCCGATCCAGGGTGAGAAGGGTGTGGTCGTGCCGCCTCGCGGCTATCTGGAGGCCGCCCGCGAGATCACCCGTGCCACCGGCACCCTGCTGGTCCTGGACGAGGTCCAGACCGGGATCGGCAGGACGGGCCACTGGTTCGAGCACCAGGCCCACCAGGGCGTGGAGCCCGACCTCGTGACCCTGGCCAAGGGACTCGGCGGCGGGCTGCCGCTCGGTGCGACGGTCGCCTTCGGCGAGGCCGCCGATCTGCTGCTGCCGGGCCAGCACGGTACGACGTTCGGCGGCAACCCGGTCACCTGCGCCGCCGGACTCGCCGTACTCGACACGCTCGCCGCCGACGGACGTCTGGACCAGGTCAAGCGTCTCGGCGAGAGACTGCGGGACGGTATCGAGGCGCTCGGCCATCCGCTGGTCTCGCATGTCCGTGGCGCCGGTCTGCTTCTCGGTATCGTGCTCACCGAGCCGCTCGCGCCGCAGATGCAGCAGGCGGCTCAGGACGCCGGTCTCCTGGTGAACGTGCCCGCTCCCGATGTCGTGCGGCTGATGCCGCCACTGATCATCGGCGACGACGAGGTGGACACGCTGCTGAAGGCGCTGCCCGGCATTCTCGACAGCATCCACGGGGACGGACGATCCGGAGAATGAGACGACGATGACCGAGGCCCAGGACACCGAGCACGGCGGGCAGTCCGTGCCGCAGACCAGAACCGCCCGCCATCGCCGGATCGTGGACATCCTCAACCGGCAGCCGGTGCGCTCGCAGAGCCAGCTCGCGAAGCTGCTCGCGGACGACGGGCTGAGCGTCACTCAGGCGACGCTCTCCCGCGACCTGGACGAACTGGGCGCGGTGAAGATCCGCAATACGGGCGGCGAGCTGATCTACGCGGTCCCCAGCGAGGGCGGTTTCCGCACGCCGCACGCCCCGCTCGGCGGCTCGGCGAAGGAGGAGCGGATGCGCCGGCTCTCCGGTGAACTGCTGATCTCCGCCGAGGCCTCGGCCAATCTCGTCGTCCTGCGGACGCCGCCGGGTGCGGCCCAGTTCCTCGCCTCGGCCATCGACCAGGCCGAACTGAGCGATGTCCTCGGCACCATCGCCGGAGACGACACCCTGATGCTGATCAGCCGCGACCCGGCGGGCGGCCAGGCCCTCGCGGACCATCTGCTGAAGCTGGCTCAGAACGACCGCTGAACACCGCCGCGCGAAGGCCACCTCTGACGGTGTGTCAGGACGGACCGGCGCCGAACAGCCGCTCCGCCAGAGGGTCCTCGCCGAGGAACGAGACCAGCTCCGCGCGGCCGGGCGCGGTCGCCGGGCCACGGCGGGTCACCGCGAAGGCCGCCGCCGCGTTCGCGCCGCGCGCGGCCGTCAGCGGATCGTGTCCCTGGCCCAGCAGGGCCAGGAACGCGCCGACATGGGCGTCGCCCGCGCCGTTGCTGTCCACGGCCCGGACCGGGAAGCCCGGCACACGCACCGGCGATTCACCGGGCGCGGCCAGCCAGCAGCCGTCCTTGTCCGCCCGTACGAGCACTCCCGCGCCCGGCGTCAGCCGCTTCCGCAGCGCGGTCGCGGCGGTGCGCGGATCCTTGTGGCCGGTCATCAGCCGCGCCTCACGGGCGTTGGCGCTGAGCCAGTCCGTACGGGCCAGTACCGGCGCGATGACCTGTTCCGGAATGTCGGCCACCAGCGGAGCCGGATCGAAGCAGACGGTGATGTCCGCCGGCAGCTCCGTCGTGAAACGGGACAGCAGCGGGCCGTTGACCGGCATCACCAGGCCGTAACCCGAGAGCTGCACCAGATCACCGGGTCTCAACCGCCCGGCGACGCGGGCGACTTCGGCTTCGGTCAGCCGGGCGTCGACGCCGAAACTGGTGACAAAGGTGCGTTCGCCGCCTCCGTCGACCAGAGCGACGGTGAATCCGGTGTCGCCGTCCTTCCGGACCGGCAGCAGCGTCCCGATGTCCTCCGCCGCGAGCGACTCGCGCACCAGATCGCCGTACGGTCCGGTGCCGTGCAGCCCGGCGAAGACGGCTTCCGTGCCGAGGCGGCGGGCCGCGACCAGGGTGTTGAAACCACCGCCCGCCGTCAGTTCCGTACGCGAGCCGATCACATCACCGCCGCGTTCGGGCAGCGCCGGAATCTCGATGACCAGATCGGCGATCACATTCCCGGCGAGGACCAGCCGGCGGCCCGGCTCCCGACGGCTCATCGTCCGGCCTCCTGAAGCGCCGGAGAGGAGGAGACGGGCGCCGTTCCGCTCCGGTGGCCTGACAGCGCGTACACAGCCGCTCCGACAGCCATCGCGACGGCCCAGCCCAGGCCGTTCACACCGAGCCAGGTGTCGGAGAGCGGGCCCGCGAACCAGACGTCGGTGGCGCTCGTCGATGCCTTGGTGAAGAGCAGACCGGCCACGATGGCCGCCGCCCAGCCGAGGACGGCCGGCAGATGGAAGCCGCGCGAGTACCAGTAGCGGCTGGTGCGGCTGGTGTCCATCAGCGCCTCGGAGTCGTACGTACGGCCGCGCAGCGAGTCCACCAGGATCACGCCGGCCCATGCCGAGATGGGCACCGCGAGCAGGGTCAGGAAGGTGGAGAACGGACCGTAGAAGTCCTTGGCGATCAGCATGAAGTAGATGCCGCCGGCGAACATCAGCACCACGTCCAGAGCCACGGCCATGGGACGCGGCACCCGCAGGCCCAGCGTGATCATGGTGAGCCCGGCGGAGTAGGTGGAGAGATGGTTCGACATCAGCAGCCCGCCGAAGGCCGCGATCAGATAAGGGATCGCCATCCAGGACGGCAGCATCGCGTTGATGGCGGCGACCGGGTCGGCCGAGGTGGCGAGCGTCGGATCGTCCGCCGACAGCAGTGAACCGAGCGAGATCAGCAGCACCAGCGGGATGCCCGCGCCGAACGCGGAGGCGACGACCAGCCGGCGGCCCGGGATCTCGCGCGGCAGATAGCGGGCGTAGTCCGCGCCGGCGTTGGCCCAGCCGATACCGGTACCGGCGGCGATGAAGCCGATACCCGCGACGACTCCACTGGTCGGTCCCGCCGGAGCGTCGAGCACCTCGCTCCAGTCGACGGTCGCCACCAGGAAGCCCATCACCACGAGGTTGAGAACGCCGAAGACGACCGTGGCCCACTTGTTGATCCACATGATGGTGGCATGGCCGAGACCGCTGATCAGCAGCGTGCAGACGATGAAGACCAGCAGACAGAGCAGGGTCAGGACGGTGTTACGGCCGACGTCGAAGACGATGCCGAGCAGCGCCAGCAGCGCGTACGCGGCGGTGGTCGTCGTGATCGTCTCCCAGCCGACCCGGCTCATCCAGGTGATCAGCGTCGGACCCGCGTTGCCGCGCTGCCCGAAGACAGCGCGGGACAGGGTGAGCGCGGGCGCGCCGCCTTTCTTGCCCGCCAGGCTGAGCACACCGACCAGGGTGAAGGAGCCGAAGGCTCCGACGACGGCGACCAGTGCCGCCTGCCAGATGTTCAGCCCGCGGAAGGCGACGAGAGTGGCGCCGAGCGGCAGTCCGAGGATGCTGATGTTGGCGGCGAACCAGGTCCAGAACATCTGGCCGGCGTGGCCGTGCCGTTCGTTGTCGGGGACCGGCTCAATGCCTCGGGTCTCCATGGCGCCGACGCGATCGTTCGTCGTCGAAGCGGTCATGACGGAACCTCCTTGCATGATGCGAAGTGGCAGGCGGGGACGGGTGTGATGATCAGAAGAAACGTTTCAGCGGACAGGGAGTCGCGGAGCGGAGTACGGCTGGCGGCGGCGGGCAGGGCTCAGCGCGGCGGGTCCCGGCGGAGTTCGAGCAGGTCCGCCGTCAGCGGCTCCAGCTCAAGACCGTTGACGGTACGGAGGGTGTGGACGGCGTCGGCCGGCAGCGCGGCCAGCCCGGCCACCGACCCGGCGACCGCGCCGGCGATGGCGCCGATGGTGTCGCTGTCACCGCCGAGATTGGCGGCCAGCAGCGCGCTGCGCCATGGATCGCCGCCGGTCATCGCGAGCACGGCGAAGGCCGCGGGCACCGACTCCTGGCTGGCGACGCTGGTGCCGACGAGTGCGCAGATACGGTCCAGCGCGACCGCCTCGGGCAGCCCTCGCACCAGTTCACCGGCCCACTCGATCCGGGAGGCGATATCGGCGCCGGCGATCCAGTGCCCGCGCCGGACTCCGGCCCGCGCGGCGGCGACGGCGGCCGCGACGGCCTCGTCCAGCGTGCCGCCGCCGACGCCGGTGCTGACGGCCGCGGCGACGGCCGCCGCGCCCGCGATACCGACGGTGGTGTCATGGGTGACCTGGCAGGACTCCACCACATGGTCGAGGAAGTCCGCCGCCGGCTCGGCGGCGAAGGCGATGCCGACCGGCGTGACACGCATGGCGGCGCCGTTGGTCGTGCCGTATCTGCCCGCCTCCTCCGGCGGAACACCGCGCGCGACGGCGTCCAGTGCGGCCTTGGTCGACGGGCCGAGGAGATCGAAGGAGCCCTTGGCCTTCATCTCCTTCTCCCAGGCGAGGAGTTCCTGGGCGAGACGCAGCGGGTCGATCCGGCCGTGTCCCTCGACGATCAGCCTGCCGACGATGACGGCCTGGTCGGTGTCGTCGGTGACCGATCCGGCCGGCATACCGGCACTGACCGGGTTGTCCGGAAGTGCCGGCTCGAATCCGGTGAGGGTGCCGTAGACCCGTACGACGTCCTCCCGGGACATCACCTGAGTGGGCATGCCCAGCGCGTCGCCGAGAGCGAGTCCGTAGTACGCGCCGAGCGCGCGGTCGAGCAGGCCGGTCACAGGTGGCCTCCTCGGCCCGAGCGGAGGTGCAGTTGGAACCGGGCCGGGTCCAGCAGGCTGCTGACCTGCTCGACGACCGTACCGTCGGCGGCCCGGTAGACCTGGGCCAGATGAAGGAAGGACTCGCCGGGAGAGCGGTGCAGTACGGCGGCCTCCGCGGCGTCGATCCCACGGACGGAGACCAGGCCCTCGCCGGAGTCGGTGACACGGCCCGCTGCGATGAGCGCCTTGTTCAGCGAGCCGCCGTCGAGGCCCTGCTCGGGCAGCCCGGCGAGCTCTCCCACGGCGGGCACCTTGCTGTGTTCGAGCGAGACGCCCTGTCCGTCGGCCAGCCGTCTGACCCGGTCGAGCGCGATGAAGCCGGCCGACTCCAGACCCAGCTCCTCCGCCAGCTCCGGGTCGGTGACGGCCTCGAAACGGAGGACCTCGGTGGTCAGCTCGGTGCTCTGTCCGGCCAGCGCCTGGGTCCAGCCGAGACGGCTGTCCAGTGGCGTCCCGTCGAAGGTGACGAAGGAGCCTATGCCCGCGTGCGTGGAGATGAGGCCCTGCTCGCCCAGGACGTGCAGCGCCTGCCGCAGAGTCGTGCGGCTGACGCCGAACCGCTGGGTGAGCGCGTGCTCACCGGGCAGCCGGCTGCCGTCGGAGTGGACGCCCGAGCGGATCTCGTCGGCGAGAACGCGTGCGATGCGATGATGCTTGTGTACCTGTCCAGGCATGTATGAACAGTAAGTGGATACCGCTCCCCGGGTCCATAGTCCGCAACGGAATTCTTTCGCGCGTGATTCCTCCGCGCGGTCCTCCGTGTCCGGGCCGCGAATCCGGACGCGTCCGTGATCAGTAGCGCGTGATGGCCGTGGCTCCCGACGGTGTCCCGACCGCGATGTGCGGAGCGCGGAGCGGATCCGCCCAGGCCAGGATGTGGCGCATCGCCTCGGCCGGTACGGACACACAGCCGGCGGTGGCACCGTCACCGTTGACATGCAGGAAGATCCCGGCGCCCCGGCCGCGCACCGGCCGGTCGTAGTTGAAGCCGATGACCAGCGCGTGGGCGTACTGGTCCCGGTAGTCGGCCAGCCGCTCGGACTCGCTCGCGCGGCAGTCCGCGGGCAGCCCCTCCACCCAGCGGTTGTACGCCTGCGCCTCATTGTCCTGGCACCACCAGGACTCCTCCGTCACGCGGCGGTAGCCGTATGCCGTGCCGGCGGGCTCCGGCGCCGTCCCGAAGGCGTACGGCAGCGCGTACAGCCCGGTGGGTGTGGTCGATGTGCCCTGGACGCGCTCGCTGCCCCGGACCAGCCCGCCGGCGCCGAAGCGCGCGTCGGCCGACCCCACCGCGACCCAGTCGCCGTGGCGCAGGTCCCACCAGGTCACCCGGCCCCTGGTCGCTCCGGCGCGAGGAGCCTCCGCGGTGATGAGCTGGCTTCCGCCGCCGGTGTCCGCCATCCGGTCGGGAAGCGGCGCCGCCGCCGACGCGGCCCGGGCGGACGGCACCGCCGGAGACACGGTCGTGCCGGTGAGGACGGCGAGCAGGACGAGGCCGAGGGCGAGAGCGGTACGCATGGTCCGGACCGTATGCCGGGAACGCCGTCACGGCCTCCCGGCCGGTTGTCCCGCAGGGACCCGTCCGGCGGATCGGCGAGCGTACCGGGCCGTCAGGACCGCACCCGTCCCGCCGTGCGATCGCGCCGGCACGGCCCGTACGACGGCGATTCTCCGCTGTGCGACGCCCGCCTCCGGACGCCGCCCGGCGGTGTCCGAAATCCGCCGGGCGGTCCTGGGCCGAATGCGCGGAGCGGCCACGTCCGGCCCGGCGTCCGCGCGGAGCGTCGGCTCCGTCCTCCGCCGCCAACGCCGCGAGGCGCGGTGCCGGGGCACGCGAGCCCGGCGAGATCCAAACGAGAGGCCCAGGCCCTGTCTGACACATCCCGCCTGGCCTGCGACGCCTGGCACGCACGCTCACCGCGTTGTCGGAGTCATCCGAGTACGTCCAGTACACGGATGATCCTCCGCCTTGGGACCGCACGCACCAGACGTCGCGGGCCCCGCCCTCCGGGCGGACGGCGCTATGTGTCAGACACGGCCTAAGCGTCCGTTCGCGACGGAAGAGGCAGCGGCAGCGCGGGCAGACCGTCCAGACTCACCCCGACGTGGTCCTTCTTCTCGCAGTACGCGGCGAACTCCTCGTCCGACTTCCTGGCGAAGTGCTCGGCGTGCTGGGTGCGCTCCTCCCGGTAGTCCATGAAAGGGACGGCGAAGCCGCAGGCGTCACCGATTGCGCCGCGCGTGGATCAGGATGATGGCGCGGGCCGAGGGACCGTCGGCGTCCTTGAAGTGCGGGATGTACTCGGCCCAGCGCGGATCGTCGCGGAAAATCGGTTCGCCGCGGCCATGCACCCGCAGCACCTTCGGCGGTCCGGTGAACGCGCACCACATCAGCGTGATGCGGCCGTTCTCCCGCAGATGGGCGATGGTCTCGGCGCCGCTGCCGCCGAAGTCGAGATAGGCCAGGGTCATCTCGTCGAGTACGACAAGCGTTCCGGCGCGCCCTTTGGGCGAGAGGTTGACATGGCCGTCGTCCGCCAGTGGCGCGGTGGCGGTGAAGAAGACGGGCTGCTGCTCGATGAAGGTACGAATGCGGCCGTCGATCCGTTCGTAGCGCTTTCCCATGCCATGGATTATCCGCGCCCGCGACCAGGGACGACAGGGATCTCAGCGGATGGAGCGACCCCGCGCGCCGCCCCCGCGCGCCGCCCGTACCGGAGCGCGTTGACAAAACAATACGGTGCACTGCATAGTTATACCCGTCAGTGAATGCACCGTAAGGAGATACCCGTGACCGAGCGCGTCGTACTCGCCTACTCGGGCGGCCTGGACACCTCCGTCGCCATCGGCTGGATCGCCGAGGAGACGGGCGCAGAGGTCATCGCCGTCGCCGTGGACGTCGGCCAGGGCGGCGAGGACCTGGACGTCATCCGTAAGCGCGCGCTCGCCTGCGGTGCGGTCGAGGCCGAGGTCGCGGACGCCAAGGACGAGTTCGCCGAGGAGTACTGCCTTCCGGCGATCAAGGCCAACGCCCTCTACATGGACCGCTATCCGCTGGTCTCCGCGCTCTCCAGGCCGACGATCGTCAAGCACCTCGTCGCCGCCGCGAACAAGCACGGCGCCGGTATCGTCGCCCACGGCTGCACCGGCAAGGGCAACGACCAGGTGCGGTTCGAGGCCGGTATCTCCGCGCTCGGCCCCGACCTGAAGTGCATCGCCCCGGTCCGCGACTACGCGATGACCCGTGACAAGGCGATCGCCTTCTGCGAGGAGAAGAACCTCCCGATCGCGACCACCAAGAAGTCGCCGTACTCCATCGACCAGAACGTCTTCGGACGCGCCGTCGAGACGGGCTTCCTGGAGGACATCTGGAACGCGCCGATCGAGGACATCTACGAGTACACGCAGAACCCGGCCGTCGCGCGCGAGGCCGACGAGGTGGTCATCTCCTTCAAGGAGGGTGTCCCGGTCGCCCTCGACGGCAGGCCCGTCACCGTCCTCCAGGCGATCCAGCAGCTCAACGAGCGGGCCGGAGCCCAGGGCATCGGCCGTATCGACATGGTCGAGGACCGGCTCGTCGGCATCAAGTCCCGCGAGGTGTACGAGGCGCCCGGCGCCATCGCGCTGATCACCGCGCACCAGGAGCTGGAGAACGTCACCGTCGAGCGCGAGCTGGCCCGGTACAAGCGGCAGGTCGAGCAGCGCTGGGGCGAGATGGTCTACGACGGCCTGTGGTTCTCACCGCTCAAGCGCGCTCTGGACGGCTTCATCAACGAGGCCAACCAGCATGTCACCGGCGACATCCGGATGACCCTGCACGGCGGCCGGGCCGTCGTCACCGGCCGGAAGTCGGAGCAGTCGCTGTACGACTTCAACCTCGCCACCTATGACTCGGGTGACACCTTCGACCAGTCCAAGGCGCAGGGCTTCATCGAGATCTTCGGCCTCTCGTCGAAGATCGCCGCACGGCGTGACCTCGCCTGATCCCTTTTCGCACGGCAGCCGCCTCCCCGTTCCTCCGCGGCGGGGAGGCGGTCGTACTTCCCGATCCCTCCGAGGAGCAGCAGTGAGCAGCAACAACGGTGATGTCCGGCTCTGGGGCGGTCGTTTCGCCGACGGCCCCTCGGACGCGCTGGCAGCCCTGTCCGCGTCCGTCCACTTCGACTGGCGGCTCGCGCCGTACGACATCGCCGGCTCCCGCGCCCACGCCCGAGTGCTCCACAAGGCCGGTCTGCTCACCGAGGACGAACTGACCCGCATGCTGGCCGGTCTCGACCAGCTCGAAGCCGATGTGGCCGACGGCTCGTTCACCGGCACCATCGCCGACGAGGACGTCCACACCGCGCTGGAGCGCGGCCTGCTGGAGCGTCTCGGCGCCGATCTCGGCGGCAAGCTGCGCGCGGGCCGCTCCCGCAACGACCAGGTCGCCACGCTCTTCCGGATGTATCTCCGCGACCACGCCAGGACCATCGGCGGACTCGTCGCCGGGCTCCAGGACGCGCTGGTCGGCCTCGCCGAGGCGCACCCGGATGTCGCGATGCCGGGCCGCACGCATCTCCAGCACGCGCAGCCCGTGCTCTTCGCCCACCATGTGCTGGCGCATGTGCAGTCGCTCTCCCGGGACGCGGAGCGGCTGCGGCAGTGGGACAAGCGCACGGCGGTCTCTCCGTACGGCTCCGGCGCGCTGGCCGGATCCTCGCTCGGGCTCGACCCGGAGGCGGTCGCCGCGGACCTCGGCTTCGAGCGTGGCTCCGTGGGCAACTCCATCGACGGCACGGCCTCGCGTGACTTCGTGGCGGAATTCGCCTTCATCACCGCGATGATCGGCGTCAATCTGTCGCGGATCGCGGAGGAGGTCATCCTCTGGAACACGAAGGAGTTCTCCTTCGTCACGCTGCACGACGCCTTCTCCACCGGTTCGTCGATCATGCCGCAGAAGAAGAACCCGGACATCGCGGAGCTGGCGCGCGGCAAGTCGGGCCGGCTCATCGGCAATCTGACCGGGCTGCTGGCCACGCTGAAGGCGCTGCCGCTCGCGTACAACCGTGATCTCCAGGAGGACAAGGAGCCGGTCTTCGACTCCTGCGACCAGCTTGAGGTCCTGCTGCCGGCGTTCACCGGCATGATGGCCACGCTGACCGTCAACCGGGCGCGGATGGAGGAGCTGGCTCCGGCCGGTTTCTCGCTCGCCACCGACATCGCGGAATGGCTGGTCAGGCAGGGTGTGCCCTTCCGGGTGGCGCACGAGGTCGCCGGGGAGTGCGTCAAGGAGTGCGAGAGCCTCGGCATCGAGCTGGACGAGCTGACCGACGAGCAGTTCGCGAAGATCTCCGAGCACCTCACGCCCGAGGTGCGGTCGGTGCTCAATGTGCCGGGCGCGCTGGCCTCCCGTGACGGCCGCGGCGGTACGGCTCCCGCCGCGGTGGCCGTGCAGCTCGCCGAGGTCAAGGCCGACCTGGTGATCCAGCACGCCTGGGCGAACGCCAGGAAGCAGCGGTAGGCCCTGTCTGACACATCCCGCCTGGCCTGCGACGGCTGGCACGCACGCTCACCGCGTTGTCGGAGTCATCCGAGTACGTCCAGTACACGGATGATCCTCCGCCTTGGGATCGCACGCACCAGACGCCGCGAGCCCCGCCCTCCGGGCGGACGGCGCTATGTGTCAGACACGGCCTAGCGCGAGCGGCGGCTACAGCGCCGCCGCCCAGTCCGCGAGCGCGTCGAAATCCGGCCGGGTCAGTCCGGTGCGCGGATCGATGTGCAGCAACAGGGCGGCGGCCAGGTGCCGTTGATCGACCCACGCGTGGTCGTAGGACGTGATGTCGTCGTCGATCCAGGCGAAGGGCCGTCCGGCCGCGTACTCCAGGATGTACTGAGTCTTCCAGAAGGTCCCGCGAGGGGCCTTTCCGTGCATCTGGGGCCAATTTATGTAAGGCAGTTCCGGCAGCCCGAGATGCGGTCCGATCCACTCGTTGGCCTCGCCCTTCCAGGTGGTGGCCCAGACCAGCTCGTACCACTCGGCGAGCGCGAGCAGCTCCGTGCCGTGCCCGGGGTTGAGCCAGACCCGCAGGGGCTGGGTCTCCGTCCATCCGGAGGGGTGCATCCGGTGCGTCGCGTAGCCCTCCGGCCGACGCGTCGCCGGAGCCGCGTACGGATTGAGCGGTCCGTCGACATCGATCAGCAGCAGTGGCTTCATTCCGCCATGATCGCCACCGAGGCCGGTGCTGGGAAGTCCTTTCCGGGCCGCTCCGCGACACCTTGCTCACCGACCGCCGTGGCGCGAGCATGGAATGAGACGTTAATGTCTCGATCGGGTTATGTTCGTCTCATGACAGTCAACCGTGACCAGGTGCTGCGCACCGCCGCCGCCGTCCTCACCCGCAAGGCGACCGCCACCATGGACGAGGTCGCCCGCGCCGCGGGCATCGGGCGTGCGACGCTCCACCGCCACTTCGCCGGGCGCGACGCGCTGGTCAAGGCGCTGGAGGAGCTGGGCATCCGGGAGTTCGAGACCGCGCTCGACGCGGCCCGTCTCGACGAGGGCCCGGCGGGCGAGGCGCTGCGCCGGTTCGTCGGCGAGGTCGAGCCCGCCGCCGGACTCCTCGGCTTCCTCGTCACCGAGAACCAGCTCTTCGAGGGCGATGTCGACGAAGGCTGGAACCGGCTCGACGCCCGTGTCTCGGCGCTCTTCCGGCGCGGACAGGAACAGGGCGAGTTCCGGATAGATCTCAGCCCCGCCTGGCTGACGGAGGCCTTCTACGGACTGATCAGCTCCTGTGCCTGGGCGGTCCAGGACGGGCGCGTCGCCACCAAGGATTTCCAGTACATGATCGTCGAGCTGCTGCTCGGCGGAGTACGACGGAGCGTGAAGCCATGACCAGCACCTATCTGCCGGCGGCGGACGGCCGGCTCCTCCCGCGCCCCGGGCGGTGGATCGCGCTGGGTGTGCTCGTCCTCGCCGTGCTGCTGGTGGCCGTCGACGCGACCGTACTCGGCCTCGCCACGCCATTCCTCAGCGAGGACCTCAAGCCGTCCGGGACCCAGCTCCTCTGGATCGGCGACATCTACTCATTCGTCATCGCCGGACTGCTGGTCTCGATGGGCAGCCTCGGTGACCGCGTCGGCCGCAAGCGACTTCTGCTGACGGGCGCGGTCGCCTTCGGCGGGATCTCGGTGCTCAACGCCTACGCGGCCACGCCCGAGACGATGATCGTCGCCCGTGCGCTGCTGGGTGTCGCGGGCGCGACCCTGATGCCGTCCACTCTCGCGCTGATCCGCAACATCTTCCACGATCCCAGGGAGCGCAGTCTGGCCATCGGGATCTGGGGCGCGATGGCCTCCGCCGGCGCCGCGGTCGGCCCGGTCGTCGGCGGCTTCCTGCTGGAGCACTTCTGGTGGGGCTCGGTCTTCCTGATCAATCTGCCGGTGATGGCGGTCCTGGTGATCGTGGGCATCAGGACGCTGCCCGAGTCGAGAAATCCCGCGCCGGGTCCCTGGGACATGACCAGCGTGGTGCTGTCGCTCGTCGGTGTCGTCGGCGTCGTGTACGCCGTCAAGGAGACGGCGGCGCACGGGCCGGGCTGGGAAGCCACCGCGGCGGGCGTGGCCGGCGCGGTCGCGCTCCACTGGTTCGTCCGACGGCAGCTCACACTGACCGCGCCGCTGCTCGATATGCGGCTGTTCCACCACCGGGGTTTCTCCGGTGGGGTGCTGGCCGATCTGCTGACCATCCTCGGCCTGTCCGGGCTGGTCTTCTTCCTGTCGCAGTTCCTGCAACTGGTGCAGGGACGCTCACCGCTGGAGGCGGGCCTGGCGGAACTGCCGGCGGCCGTCGGCGCGGTGGCGGCGGGGCTGGTCGCCGGCGCGACCGCTCGCCGTTTCTCCGTACGCTCCGTGGTCGCCGGCGGCCTCGCCGCGATCGGTCTGGCCCTCGCGGCGCTGACCGGACTCAGCCAGTCCACCGGCTTTCCGCTGCTGGGCGCGGTGCTGCTGGTCGTCGGCGTCGGCGCGGGTTTCTCCTTCACCGTCACCTCCGACGTGATCCTCTCCAGCGTCCCCAGGGAACAGGCCGGCGCGGCGTCCGCCGTCTCCGAGACCGCGTACGAACTGGGCGCGGCGCTCGGCATCGCGTTGCTGGGCTCGGTCGTCACCGGCGTGTACCGGGACTTCCCGGCCCCGCCCGGTGTCCCGGCGGACGCGGTCTCGGCCGCCCATGAATCCCTGGGCGGCGCGGTCGAGGCCGCGGCCGGCCTCCCGGGCTCCTCCGCCGCGGCGCTGCTCGCCGCGGCTCAGGACGCCTTCGCCGCCGGTCTGCGCCTCGCGTCAGGCGTGGGCGCGGCGGTGCTCCTGGTCACGGCGGTGGTCGCGTGGTTCCTGCTGCGCGACCAGAAACTGGAGGACGGCGCCGAGCACTGAGACGGCGCCGCAGCGGGCGTCAGGCCGCCTTCGCCTTGGTGGCGTACATGTCCACGTACTCCTGGCCGGACAGCAGCATGACCTCGGTCATCACCGAGTCCGTCACCGCCCGCAGCACATACCGGTCCCGGTCCATGCCCTCGTACCGGGAGAACTCCATCGGCTTGCCGAAGCGCACCGTCACCTTGCCGGTGCGCGGCATGCCGGTGCCGTTCGGCTGGAGCTTGTCCGTACCGATCATCGCGAAGGGCACCACCGGCGCGCCGGTCATCAGGGTCAGCCGCGCGATGCCCGTACGCCCTCGGTACAGCCGGCCGTCGGGAGAGCGGGTGCCCTCCGGATAGATGCCGAAGATATTGCCCTCGTCCAGCACCCGACGGCCCGTCATCAGCGCCGCGACACCGCCGCGCCCGCCGTCGCGGTCCACCGGGATCATCCCGACGCCGGTGAAGAACCAGGCCATCAGACGGCCCTTGAAGCCCTTGCCCGTGACGTACTCGTCCTTGCCGATGAAGAAGACCTGACGGTCACAGACAAGCGGAAGGATCATCGAGTCGATGAAGGTGAGATGGTTGCCGGCGAGGATGACAGGACCGCTTCCCGGGATGTTTCCCGCGCCCTCCACCCGTGTGCGGAACATCAGGCGCACGATCGGTCCGAGCACTGCCTTGATGAGCGCGAAGCGGGACAACGGGTCCTCCGGTGTCGTGTGACGGTCGTGGATGGCCGGCGAAATCCATGCAGGTGAGGACGATACTCGTGGGTCGCGGCACGCGCACATCGAGTTCACCGACCGGATACACGGCGTTGACATGTGTTTCCGGCGCGTTCTCCCAGGGTCTCCCGTACGGAGGGCGCGGCCGCCTACGCTCGGGCCTCGCTTGGCAGGTGCGTGACATCACATCAAGGAGCGTTCATGACACAGGGTGCGCGGAACACGCCCGGACGGCGGACCGTACTGGGTGCGGCGGTGCTCGGCTCGGCGGCCATGGCGCTGCCCGCCGCGGCGCAGGCGGCCGAGCGGGGACGGGGAGACGGGCACGGATCGTCGTATCCGGGCCTGCCCACGCTCACGATCGTCGGCCACCGCGGGGCCAGCGGCTACCGTCCGGAGCACACCCTCGGCTCGTACCAGCTCGCCCTCGACCTCGGCGCGCATGTGATCGAGCAGGACCTGGTGCCCACCAAGGACGGCCATCTGGTGTGCCGTCACGAGAACGACATCACCGCCACGACGGATGTCGCCGACCATCCGGAGTTCGCCGGCCGCAAGACCACCAAGAGCGTCGACGGGGTCAGCCTCACCGGCTGGTTCACCGAGGACTTCACGCTCGCCGAGCTGAAGACGCTGCGGGCCAAGGAGCGCATCCCCGCCAACCGTCAGCGGAACACCCTCTACGACGGCCGCTGGGAGATTCCCACGTTCGAGGAGGTGCTGCGCTGGGCGGAGGACGAGGGCCGCCGCCGGGGACGCAAGATCTGGCTGTACACCGAGACCAAGCACCCCACCTACTTCCGCGGGATCGGCCTCGGCCTGGAGGAGCGCCTCGCCAAGCTGCTGCGCCGGTACGGGCGTGACCGCAAGGACTCCGCGATCTTCCTGCAGTCCTTCGAGCCGAGCAGTATGCAGAGGATGGCGAAGCTGGTCTCCTCGCCGCGCGTCGTGCTGCTCGACGCCGCCGGCACCCGGCCGTGGGACTTCAAGACCGCGAACGACCCGCGCACGGTCTCCGATCTGGTCAAGCCGGAGGGCCTGAAGTGGATCGCGTCCTTCGCGCAGGGCATCGGTCCCACGCTCGATCTGATCATCCCGAAGGACGCCACGGGCAAGCTGGGCACGCCCACCACGCTGGTGCGGGACGCGCACGCGAAGGGCCTGATCCTCCACCCGTACACACTGCGCGACGAGAACACCTTCCTGCCGGCCGACTTCCGGCGCGGCACGGACCCGAACGCGTACGGCGACGCGTTCGGCGCGTTCAAGCGGTACTTCGAGCAGGGCATCGACGGCATCTTCACCGACAACCCGGACACGGGTCTGCTGGCGCGGGCGGACTTCGTCAGCCGCTGACTCCGCTGTGCCCCGGTCGGGTGACTGCCCGGCCGGGGAGCAACCGGCGGTCGCCGCCGGAACGTCCCGCCCGTCATGACGCTTGTCGAAGCCAACCCGTCCCTACGGACCCCGACCCTGCTCCGTCCCGCCGCGCCGCGACCGCCGGCGGTGTCCGTCCCGGCGCCGCGTCGCCCGCGCCCGGCCCGGGAGGCGCTCGTCGAGGGACTGCTGCCGCTGGTGCGCGCGGAGGCGGCGGCCGAGGCGCCGGGGACCGGCGCCGAGCCCGGCGACCTCGAACAGGCCTTCTGGGTACGGCTGTTGGAGCGGACCGAGGACGAGGGACCGCCGGGCGACCTCGCGCGGTGGGTACGGGACGTGGTCCGGGCCGAGGCGCGCCGTGCCCGCCGCGCCTCGGCCTGGGAGCGCCCGTACCGCGTCGAGCCCGCCACCGGCCCGGAATCCGACCCGGAGCGTGCCGCGCTCCGCTCCGAGCGGCGCCGCGCGCTCCGCGCGGCGGTCCGGCGCACTCCCGGCCGCTGTCCGCGTCTCCTGGTCGCGATGCTGTCGCCGAAGGATCCCACCTACCGTGAAATCGCTGGGGAGTTGGGTATGTCACAGGGCACTTTGGGTCCATTGCGCTCAAGATGCCTGGGATGCCTGCGCAGAATGCTCGCCGCGGAGGTTGCGGCTCCTGAACCGAGGGGAATGGAGCGGTAGACAATCGGCGGACCAAGTGAGCGGGAGGCATGCACACATGGGCATGAGCGTGACCATCTCAGCGGCGAGCGCGCAGGACGCGGAGCACATCCTGAAGCTGCAGTATCTGTGCTATCAGAACGAGGCGGAGCTCTACGGCGACTACACCATCGAGCCGCTCACCCAGACCCTCGACGACCTGAGGGCCGAACTCGGCCGCGGTCACGGACTGGTGGCCCGCCTCGGTGACGAAGTGGTCGCCTCGGTACGGGGAAGCGTCGACGCGACGGGCACCGCGCGGATCGAGAAACTCGTCGTCCACCCACGGATGCGGCGCCACGGCCTCGGCGGCAGACTCCTCGACGCCATCGAGGCGCACTTCGCGGGAGAGCCGGCCGCCAAGCGCTTCCAGCTCTTCACCGGCCATCGCAGCGAGGGCAATCTGCGTCTGTACCGCAGCCGGGGCTACGCGCCGGTGTCGACGGAACAGGTCGGTCCGCGGCTGAGGCTCGTCACCCTGGAGAAGGGATCCGCCGCCGGGACATACGCGGCCAGCGCCTGAACCGGCGCGCGGCCGTGCGAGCGGCGGAACGCGCTGTGCCGGTCTCCGTCACCGCCGCGAGGCGCGCAGCCACAGGATGCCGGTGACCGGCAGCAGCACGGGGATGAAGAGATAGCCCATCCCGTAGTCCGACCAGACCGTGGCATCCGGGAAGGCCGAGGATTCGGCCAGCGTCCAGGTGCCGACGGTCAGGACACCCGCGAGTTCGGCGGCGCAGCACACCAGCGCCGCCTTTCGCGCCGTCTCACCGCCGCGTACCAGGGTGTAGGTGATGAACGCGTACACCACGGCCGCGACGGCGGAGAGCGCGTAGGCCAGCGGCGCCCGGTCGAAGCCGGTGGCGATCTGGTAGACCGACCGGGACACGGCGCCGACGGACATCACGCCGTACAGCCAGACCAGCAGCAGACCCGGCCCGCGGACCAGTCTGGTCCTCGGCTGTCCCTCCGCCGCCTCCGTGCCGGTCTCCGGCTTCTTCTTCGCGCCGGTGGCGGACCCGTCCATACTCAGCCTCCCCAGATGTCATGGAGCCGTACTTCCAGCACGGCCAGGACGACCGCTCCCGCGGAGACCGTCACCGAGCCCCAGCGGGTCCGCTCGGTCAGCGACAGAAAACCGGCCGCCGGTACCGCCAGCAGCGCGCCGATCAGATACGAGAAGAAGATCACAGAGCCGTCGGCGGCCCTCTCACCGCGTGCCACCTGCGCGACTCCCACCACGAGCTGCGCCAGAGCCAGCACGGACACCACGGCCATGCCGATGAAGTGCCAGTCCTTGGTGGGCTGGTCGCGATAGGCGGCGAAACCGCACCAGGCGGCGAGGGCGAGCGCGGTCACGGAGACCGCGACCGTCAGGGCGACAAGCATGGCCCCGAGGGTATTACGGCCGAAATGGTCCGGCGCGCGCGCCCCCGAGCGGCCCGCGCCGGGCCTCTGGACCGATGGCGGTCCGATCGCTGAGAGCCGTGGGCTTGACCACAGCGCACACCGGTCGCCGGTCGGGTCGCGGACCTGGCCCGCGGCGCTCTCCTTAAGGTGTCGTCGCAGGTCACAGGAGGCACAGTGGAGGCCGACGCCACCAGCGGTCTCCTCGCGCGCCATGCGGAGGAAGCAGGGGACCGTCCGAATGATGTGAAAGGAATGTCCGCTATACGGACAGTGCCCTTGGCCAAGTACTGACGTCTGCTTTACTTACCGCATGACCACGACGAGCTACCGCGTACCCGCGACCGAGGCGATCACGACGCCCGGTGCTCGTTGTCTGTGTCGAATGTGCGCCATCTGAGGGCCCCTGCCTGAGTCTCGCGCCCCGAAGCGAGACCCGACGGTCCGCGCGGCCACACCGAGTCCGTATGCCATGAGGGCTCCCGAGGCCATGCGCCGGACCGTGCCTGCCCGTCCCGCGCACATGCTGCCTCCCGGTCCTCCGCCGGTCGGCCATGCCGCGACGGAATGACCAATGCCCCGTGCCCGGCCGACACTTCGCCGCGCACTCGACAGCGATGGAAGCCTCTGTGATCACTACTACGGACCTGACGAAGGTTTACCGGTCCGCCCAGTCGCGCGGCCGTGAAGTCACCGCTCTCGACGGCGTCGACCTGCATGTCCGCGAGGGTGAGGTCTTCGGAGTCGTCGGACAGAGCGGCGCCGGCAAGTCCTCGCTCATCCGGTGCGTCAACCTCCTTGAACGCCCCACCTCCGGCACGGTGATCGTCAACGGCCAGGACCTCACCGCGCTCGCCGGGCGTGGCCGGCGGGCCGGCCGGGAACTGCGCCGGGCGCGCAGCTCGATCGGCATGGTCTTCCAGCACTTCAACCTGCTGTCCTCGCGCACGGTCCAGGACAATGTCGAGCTGCCGCTGGAGATCCTCGGAGTCTCCGGCCAGGAGCGCGCGCGCCGCGCACTGGAACTGCTCGACCTGGTCGGTCTCGCCGACAAGGCCAAGGCGTATCCGGCCCAGCTCTCCGGTGGCCAGAAGCAGCGGGTCGGTATCGCCCGCGCGCTGGCGGGTAACCCCAAGGTGCTGCTCTCCGACGAGGCGACCAGCGCCCTCGACCCCGAGACCACCCGCTCGATCCTTCAGCTTCTGCGCGACCTCAACCAGCAGCTCGGGCTGACCGTCCTGCTGATCACGCACGAGATGGAGGTCGTGAAGACGATCTGCGACTCGGCGGCGCTGATGCGGCGCGGCAGGATCACCGAGTCCGGCACGGTCGCCGAACTGCTGGCCACTCCCGGCTCCGAGCTGGCACAGGAGCTCTTCCCGGTGGCCGGTGCGGCGTCGGGCCCGGACCGTACGGTCATCGACGTCACCTTCCACGGCGAGGCCGCCGCCCGGCCGGTGATCTCGCAGCTCTCCCGCACGTACAACATCGACATCTCGATCCTGGGCGCCGCGATGGACACCGTCGGCGGACGGCAGATCGGCCGGATGCGGATGGAACTTCCCGGCCGTTACGAGGAGAACGTCGTGCCGGTCGGCTTCCTGCGCGAACAGGGCCTCCAGGTGGAGATCGTCGATCCCGCCAACGCCAACGCCAACGCCAACGCCAACGCTGCCGCTGCCGCCAACGCCGCAGCCGCCGACGGCGCCACCGCCACGGCGGCCGTGATCCCCGCCCAGAACCCCGCACCGGTGAAGGAAGATGCCAAGTGACCTGGTCGGAGATGCAGCCACTGCTGACCCAGGGAACCGTCGACACCCTTTACATGGTGTTGTGGTCCGCGCTGGTGACCGTCGCCGGCGGGCTGCCGCTCGGCATCCTGCTCGTCCTCAGCGACAAGGGCGGACTGCTCCAGAACGCGCCCGTGAACAAGGCAGTCGGCGTGATCGTGAACATCGGCCGCTCGCTGCCGTTCATCATCCTGCTGATCGCGCTGATCCCGTTCACCACGCTGGTCGTCGGCACCTTCATCGGCCCCACCGCGATGATCGTGCCGCTGGCCATCGGCGCCATCCCGTTCTTCGCGCGTCTCGTCGAGACCGCGATCCGGGAGGTCGACCACGGACTGGTCGAAGCCGTCCAGGCGATGGGCGGCTCCATCCCCACCATCGTCCGCAAGGTGCTGCTGCCGCAGGCACTGCCCTCGCTGGTCTCCGGCGTCACCACCACGGTCATCGCGCTCATCGGCTACTCGGCCATGGCGGGAGCGGTCGGCGGCGAAGGACTCGGGTCCAAGGCCGTCACCTACGGATTCCAGCGCTTCGAGAACGGCTTCATGCTCGCCACGGTCGTCGTCCTGATCGTGATCGTCACCGTCGTCCAGCTCATCGGCGACGGCGCCGTACGGCTGCTGGCGCGCAGGGGGCGCACCGCTTCCTGACCACCTGACCACCTGACCACCTGACCGCACTCCGACCGGCCGCACCGCCGCCGGTGGCTTCCGGCCGCCCGTGTCCGGCTTCCCCGCTCCCATCCGGCCCGCACTCCTTGTCCGGGCTCACCACCGTATTGCGAAAAGAGGCACTCTTCGTGCGTACCACCATCAAGTTCACCGCGGTCGCCGCCGCGACCGCCGCCCTCGCTCTCGGCCTCAGCGCCTGCGGCACCTCGTCCGACCCCGGCGCCAAGTCCGCGTCGGACGGCACGACCGACGCGTCCAAGCCGCTGCTCGTCGCCGCGTCTCCGGTGCCGCACGCCGACATCCTGGAATTCGTGAAGAAGAACCTGGCGGCGAAGGAGGGCCTCAAGCTGGAGGTCAAGGAGTTCACGGACTACGTCCTGCCGAACACCGCCACCGAGAACGGCGAGGTCGACGCCAACTTCTTCCAGCACAAGCCGTATCTCGACGACTTCAACAAGAAGAACGGCACGCACATCGTGCCCGTCGTCAATGTCCATCTGGAGCCGCTCGGCCTCTACTCCAAGAAGGTCAAGGATCTCAAGGCCCTCAAGCCGGGCCAGACCCTCGCCATACCCAACGACACCACCAACGAGGGCCGCGCGCTCAAACTGCTCGCGGAAAACGGCGTGATCACACTGAAGGACGGCGCCGCCAGCGACGCCAACCTCTCGGACATCCAGGACGCGAAGGGCCTCAAGTTCAAGGAGCTGGAGGCCGCCACACTGCCTCGCGCCCTGAACGACGTCGACGCCGCCGTCATCAACGGCAACTACGCGCTTGAGGCAGACCTGAAGCCCGCTCAGGACTCGCTGGCCCTGGAGAAGGCCGAAGGCAACCCGTACGCCAACTTCCTCGCCGTCAAGGAGGGCAACGAGAAGGACCCGCGCGTGCTGAAGCTCGCGAAGCTCCTCAACTCGCCCGAGGTGAAGAAGTACATCGACGACACCTACGACGGCTCGGTCGTGCCCGCCTTCGGCGAGGCCGAGTAACCCGTCAAATAGTCACAGCAGTACCGTTCTTGCCGACGGGAGCCCCGCGCGCGGATGCCGTGCGCGGGGCCCTCGCATCCGTACGGACCCGGCCATGCGCATCCCTGTCCGATGCTGCATGCTGTGCATTTACGACGGACTGAGGCATGGAGCCCCGCATGACTACCACCTTTCCGGACGTCTCCATCAGCACGGAGCGGTTGGTGCTGCGCCCCTTCGAGCCGGCGGACATCCCGGCGCACATCGAAATGATGAATGACGAACTGGTCACGGCCTGGACGTCCGCACCGCACCCCTATACCTCCGGAGACGCCGAGGAGTGGGTGAGCCGGATCGCGCCGGCCGAACGCGCCGAAGGGCGCGGCATCGTCTTCGCCGTCACCGAGTTCCTCACCCAGCGGCTCGTCGGCAGTGTGCGCCTGAGGCACACCAACTGGCACACACTCGCCACCGAGGCGGCGTATGTCACCGCTCCCTGGGCCCGTGGCGAGGGCTACGCCACCGAATCGGCCCTCGCCGTCGCCCAGTGGCTCTTCCGCGACCAGAAGTTCGAACGCATCGAAGTGCGCACGGCCGCCGACAACACCGCCGCCCAGCAGGTCGCGCAGAAGATCGGCTGCATCAGCGAAGGCGTCCTGCGCAACGCCTGGATAGCGCGTTCCCAGACCGAGGACGGCGGCTGGACCGACATCCGTACCGACCTGATCGTCTGGAGCCTGCTGCCCGAGGATCTCGAAGGCGTCGCCGAACAGATGGCGGACGCGAGCGGCTACGCGTCCTTCACCGACTGGAACTGACGGGACACACCCACCGCCCGGCCGTTTCTCGTCCCGGCCAGGTACTCTCACCCTGCCCGCGAACCGTACGGCAGTGCGACAAGCGCGATCGTACGATCACCCGGGCGGCAGCGGGCCGCGCCGGCCGTGGCCGACGACTGGCGGCGATACGCCCTCATCAGCGACAACCTCGGGAGACTGACGACGATGGCCGACCGCGTCACGGTGATCGGCTGGGACGGTTCGCCCCTCACCTCTGCGGCCAGGTCCGCACTCTCGGCCGCCACGATGGTGGCCGGAGCCGGTCATCATCTGGCCCTCTCCGAGGTGCCGGCCGGCGCCGAGCGCATCCGGCTCGGCAGTATCGATCTGGCGGCCCGCCGGATCGCCGGGCACCGGGGCAGCGCGGTGGTCCTCGCCGACGGCGACCCCGGCTTCTTCGGCGTCGTACGCACGCTGCGCGCACCCGAACACGGCCTGGAGGTCGAAGTCGTCCCCGCGGTCTCGTCCGTGGCCACCGCCTTCGCGCGCGCCGGCATGGCCTGGGACGACGCCCAGGTCGTCGTCGCGCACAGCCGTACGCTGCGCCGCGCCGTCAACGTGTGCCGGGCGCACACCAAGGTCGCCGTCCTCACCTCTCCGGGCGCAGGGCCCGCCGAACTCGCACTCCTGCTGGAAGGCGTCCACCGCACCTTCGTCATCTGCGAGGAACTCGGCACAGAACGCGAACAAGTCACCGTCCTCACCTCCGACAAGGCCGCCGACCACGTCTGGCGCGACCCCAATGTGGTGATCGTCATCGGCGGGATCGGCACGGCGGCGTCTCCGTCCGCCGGCTGGATCGCCGGCCGCGACCCCGGATATCCGCCGTCGGAGCGGGGCTGGGCGCTGCCCACCGAGGAGTACGGCATCGACCTCGACGAGGGCGAGTCGACCTGGCTGCGCGCCGCTCAACTGGCCCGGCTCGGGGCCCGTACCGGCGATCTGATCTGGGACATCGGCTCCGGCAGCGGAGCGCTCGCCGCCGAGGCGGCCCGCTTCGGCGCGGCCGTGATCGCCGTCGACGACGAGCCGGGAGCCTGCGCCAGTACGGCCGCCGCCGCGCGGCGCGCGGGCGTGCAGCTCCAGGTCGTCCAGGGCCGCGCGCCGCATGTGCTGGAGCGGCTGCCCGAGCCCGATGTCGTACGGATCGGCGGCGGCGGTATCGATGTGGTCATCGCCTGCGCCGACCGCAGGCCCGAGCGCATCGTCACACACGCGGCGACGCGGGACGAGGCCGAGGCGGTCGGAACGGCCTTGGCCGAAGGGGGATATGAGGTGGAGTGCGTCCTCCTCCAGTCCGTCGATCTGGACACCGGAGCCTGGTCGGAACGCGAGCGGTCCGTCGTCTTCCTGCTCTCAGGACAGCGGCCGGACAGCGCCCCCTGACCCTGCCGCCGGGCCGCGCGAGGTAGGCTGGCAGATCGTTGTACCGCTGCCGGGCGTTCGTCGCTTCGTTCGTCAATGTCCGGAAAATGGGACCGTTTTGGGCCCTCATGTGGTACGGCGGAGACTGGGGGGACGCGCGATGTGTGACCGCAGGCCATTCGTGCCGCGCGGTGCCCACGCTCGTTGTTACTGACGGGCGCCGGAAGCGCCGCGCACCGGGCCTCCGGTGATGGGCTGAAGGAGCACAACCAATGGGCGAGGGGTACGCATGACTGACACCGGCCAGGTCCCGGGCGAGGGACTGCCGGAGAACGCAGGCATGGTGGAGCAGCCGGGCATCCCCGCTCCGGGCGCGTACACCTACCTCGACCCCTCCGGTCCTCCCGCCGAGGAAGAAGACCTGCTGCTGATGCCGAGCGCGCAGGGCGGGTGGAGCGATCCGCAGGTGGTGCCGCCCGAGACGCCCGCCGTCTACGCCACCCATGAGGGATACGCCGTTTCCGAGGGATACGCGATCACGGATTCCGGGACCTTCCCGGTGCCCGAGGCGTACGCCGCCGCTGAGGCGTATGCCGCCCCGGAGCAGACTCCGGTCCAGCAGCAGGCGCCTCCCATAGAACAGCCGGCGCCGACGGCGGAGCCGGTTTCACACGTCCAGGTCCAGGCACCGGAGGAGTTCCAGGCGCCGGACCAGTACCAGGCGCCGCAGGGACCGGCCCCGGAGCAGGGGTTCCAGGCGGGCACCGGGTTCCAGGGTGAGCAGATGCTGCCGAACCTGGCGGAGATTCCCGGGCAGAGCGAGTTCGCGGCGCAGCCACCGCAGCCCATGGTCGCGGTGGCCGGGCCCGAGTCCGATGTGCCGGTCCAGCCGGCCGCTGCCGCGGAGCGGGGAGAAGAGGCCGTCGCGGGGCCGGCGCCGGATTCCACGGGGTTGGATTCCACCGGTCAGGAAGCCGTCGGTCAGGAAGCCGTCGGCCAGGAATTTGTCGGTCAGCAATCCGCGGGCCAGGCAGCCACTGGTCAGGAATCCACTGGTCAGGAATCCATGGGCCAGGAATCCATGGGCCAGGGCTCCATCGGGCGGGGACAGAATCTGCACCGTCCGGGTGCTCATGAAGCCGGCGGCCGGCATTCCGGCTCGGTGGACCTCAATGGCGTACGCATCCCGCCGCCTGCCACGGCCGCGACTCCACCGCGCCGGCCGCTGCACCTGGGCCCTCCGGTGCCCGACCCGACGGGCGGAGTGGTGCGCTCGCTCGCCGACCGAGGACCGGCGGGCGCACCGACACAGGCCGTCCGGGTACGGGCGCGCGCCCAGGCCCAGACCCATGTGCAGGACCGGAGCCAGACGACGACCGTCGCGGGCCCGGAGTATCTGGACGTCCCGGGTGACGAGCCGTCCGTGCCATCGGCGTCGTCGGCCTCGGCGTTCACCGAGACTCCGCCGGGGGCCGGAGCTCCCTGGGCGTCCGAGCCCGCCGTGCCGGGAGGGCCGGCGGAATCGGTGACGGCCGCGGAATCGGTCGTCCCGGAACAGGCACCGGCCCTGGAGATGCCGGAACAGGCACCGGCCCCGGAGATCCCGGAAGCGGCCGAGGCCGCGCCCGTGTTCGCCCAGGACCCGGCCGCCGTCGGCGAGTTCGTACCGGCGGCGCCGCAGCCGGCGCCGCTGGACGACCTGGCGCCGCAGGCCGGTGCGGTTCCGGCCGCCGAAACCACCGAGGCTGTTCCGGCCGCCGAGGCCGTTGTCGTCGAGGAGTCCCCGGCGCAGGCATCCGAGCCCGAGCCGGTCGTTCCCGACCCGGCCGCCACCGGATTCCCGCAACCGGAGCCGATGCCGGTGGCCGACGTCCCGGTCCTGGCGGAACCGGCTGTCGTGGAGGAGGCGCCCGCTCCCGCCGTGGATGCGCCCGTGGCCGAGGAGCCGTCCGGCCCTCACGCGTTGTATCCGGCCCCGCTTCCCGTGGAGCCGGAGCAGACCGCGCCCGAGGCGGAGTTCGTCCCTGTGCCGGAGATCTCTGTGCCGGAGCCGGTGCTCGTGTCCGCGCAGGAGTCCGTGCCCGTACAGGAGTCCGTGCCCGCGCCGGAAGCCGGCACCGCCCCGGAGGCCGTGGTCGAGCCCGGGGCCGGGACCGCTTCCGGGCCTCAGGAGGGCTCCGCCGCGGCGTCCGGCTATGACGACGCCGAGCGCGAGGCCGTACTCCGGGTGATGCGCGAGCGCCGCGACATCCGCAATGGCTTCCGCTCCGATCCCATCCCGCACGAGGTGCTGCTGCGCGTGCTGGAAGCCGCGCACACCGCGCCCAGCGTCGGTCACTCGCAGCCCTGGGACTTCGTCGTCATCCGCTCCGCCGAGACCCGGCGGTCCATGCACGAGCTGGCGCAGCGTCAGCGTGACGCGTATGCCAAGTCGCTGCCCAAGGGCCGGGCGAAGCAGTTCAAGGAACTCAAGATCGAGGCCATCCTCGACACGCCGGTGAATATCGTCGTCACCGCTGATCCGACGCGCGGCGGCCGGCACACCCTCGGCCGGCACACGCAGCCGCAGATGGCCCCGTACTCCTCGGCGCTCGCCGTCGAGAACCTCTGGCTCGCCGCTCGCGCCGAGGGGCTCGGAGTCGGCTGGGTCAGCTTCTTCGACGAGCGCGAGATGGTCCGCGCGCTGGGCCTGCCGGAACACCTCGAAGTCGTGGCCTATCTGTGTGTCGGATACGTCGACGAGTTCCCGCAGGAGCCCGAGCTGATGCAGGCGGGCTGGTCCAAGCGCCGGCCGCTGTCCTGGGTGGTCCACGAGGAGACGTACGGCCGCCGGGCCCTGCCGGGCGAGGAGCCGCACGATCTGCTTCAGGAGACCGTCGCAGGCATCCGCCCGCTCGACGCCAAGGCGCTGGGAGAGGCATGGGAGCGGCAGAAGCGGATGACGAAGCCGGCCGGTGCGCTCGGCATGCTGGAGATCATCTCGGCGCAGCTCAGCGGGTTGTCGCGGCTGTGTCCGCCGCCGATCCCGGAGCCGGCGGCGGTGGCGATCTTCGCGGGTGACCATGGAGTGCACGCCCAGGGTGTGACGCCGTGGCCCCAGGAGGTCACCGGCCAGATGGTCGCCAACTTCCTGAGCGGCGGCGCGGTCTGCAACGCGTTCGCGACCCAGGTGGGAGCGGAGGTCTGCGTCGTCGATGTGGGCGTCGCGAGCGAACTCCCGGCGTCGCCGGGTCTGCTGCCGCGCAAGGTCCGCGCCGGTACGGCCGACTTCACGACCGGCCCCGCGCTGAGCCGTGAGGAGGTCCTCTCGGCGATCGAGGTGGGCATCGAGACGGCGCGTGATCTGGTGGCGGCGGGCAACAAGGCGCTGCTCACCGGTGAGATGGGCATCGCCAATACGACGGTCTCGGCAGCCCTGATCTGTGTCTACACCGGGCGGGACCCGTCGGAGGTCACCGGACGCGGCACGGGCATCAATGACGAGACGCACGCCCGCAAGGTCGATGTGGTCCGCCGGGGCCTGGAGCTCCACCAGCCGGATCCCGCCGACCCGGTCGGTGTCCTGGCGGCGGTCGGTGGCCTGGAGCACGCCGCGCTGGTGGGATTCCTGCTGGGCGGTGCGTCATTGCGTACGCCGGTCATCCTGGACGGCGTGAGCGCGGGCGCGGCGGCACTGGTCGCACGGGCGATCGCGCCGGAGGCGCTGGCGGCCTGTATCGCGGGCCACCGCAGCGCGGAGCCCGGCCATGTCGCGGCCCTGAACAAACTGGGCCTGCGTCCTCTGGTCGACCTGGATCTGCGACTGGGCGAGGGCACGGGCGCGCTGCTGGCCCTGCCGGTGGTCCAGAGCGCGGCCCGCGCGATGCACGAGGTGGCGACGTTCGACTCGGCGGGAGTGACGGAGAAGTAGGACACGGGCGCGGCGGAGGCAGGTCCCACCGGGCACCTGCCCGGTGAGTCTCCTCCGCGCCGTCCTCGTATGTCCGCGCCCGGTCCGGGATGCGTTCGATCCGTCCCGTGCGGCGGGAGGCCAGGGCCGCGTCCGGCGTGGCCCGCTCCCGGGCCTCCCGCCGACCGTGACCCCCGTGTCTCCTCCCCGTAAGCTGGTCGCCGAGACCGCACCCCGCGCCACCAGCCGCTTCACCGTCGCAGCGGCCCCGCACCACCTGCCATCCCGAGGAGCCGCTACCGACATGGCCGAGCACGCCGAGCATCCCGCCTATCCCGTCGGACTCCGCCTGTCGGGGCGGCGCGTTGTTGTCGTCGGCGGCGGCCAGGTCGCGCAGCGCAGGCTTCCGGCGCTCATCGCGGCCGGCGCCGACATCGTGCTCGTGTCGCCGTCCGCGAAGCCCTCCGTCGAGGCGATGGCGGAAGCCGGCGAGATCCGCTGGGAGCGCAGGCGGTACGCCGAAGGCGATCTCACCGGCGCCTGGTACGCGCTCATCGCGTCCAGCGATCCCGCCGCCAACCACACCGCGTCCGCCGAGGCCGAGCGCGCCCGGATCTGGTGCGTACGCAGCGACGACGCCGAGGCCGCCACCGCCTGGACCCCGGCCACCGGCCGCAGCGAGGGTGTCACCGTGGCCGTGCTCACCGGGCACGATCCGAGGCGGTCCGCCGCCGTGCGGGACGCCATCGTCGAGGGCCTGCGGGACGGCACTCTCGCCGCGCCGCACCATCGCAGCCGTACTCCGGGTGTCGCTCTCGTCGGCGGCGGCCCCGGCGATCCGGATCTGATCACGGTGCGCGGCCGGCGGCTTCTCGCCGAGGCCGACGTCGTGATCGCGGACCGTCTCGGCCCGCGTGATCTGCTCGACGAGCTGGGACCGCATGTCGAGGTGATCGACGCCGCGAAGATCCCGTACGGCCGTGCCATGGCCCAGGAGGCGATCAACGACGCGCTGATCGAGCACGCCAAGGCGGGCAAGGCCGTGGTCCGGCTCAAGGGCGGCGACCCTTTCGTCTTCGGACGGGGCATGGAGGAGGCCCACGCGCTCGCCGAGGCGGGCATCCCGTACACCGTCGTGCCCGGCATCTCCAGCTCCATCAGCGTGCCGGGCGCCGTCGGAATCCCCGTCACCCACCGGGGAGTCGCGCATGAGTTCACCGTCGTCAGCGGTCATGTCGCGCCCGACGACGACCGCTCGCTCGTCGACTGGGCCGCGCTCGCCAGCCTGCGCGGCACACTCGTCCTGCTGATGGCCGTCGACAAGATCGGCGCCATCGCCGAGGCGCTCGTCGCGCACGGCAAGGCCCCGGACACGCCCGTCGCCCTGGTCCAGGAAGGCACCACCGCGGCCCAGCGGCGGGTCGACGCGACGCTCGCCACTGTCGCGGAGACCGTACGGACCGAGGGCATACGGCCTCCGGCCGTCATCGTCATCGGTGAGGTCGTGGCTCTCGGTGACGGGCAGTAACCACTCGCCGGCTCCCGCGTGGGTGCCCGATCCCGGACAAGGCTGTATCACCCGTGGCTGAACTCATCACCGTCGACGACCCGGACGACCCGCGCCTGCGCGACTACACGGGCCTGACCGATGTCGAACTCCGGCGCAGGCGCGAGCCCGCCGAGGGGCTGTTCATCGCCGAGGGCGAGAAAGTCATCCGCCGGGCCGGGCAGGCCGGCTACGCGATGCGGTCGATGCTGCTCTCCGCCAAATGGGTCGACACCATGCGGGACGTCATCGACGAGGCCGAGGCCCCGGTCTACGCGGTCAGCCCCGCACTCGCCGAGCGCGTCACCGGTTACCACGTGCATCGCGGCGCCCTCGCCTCGATGGGGCGCAAGCCGCTGCCGACGGCTGCCGAGGTGCTCCGTACGGCGCGCCGGGTCGTCGTCATGGAGGCGGTCAACGACCACACCAACATCGGTGCGATCTTCCGCAGCGCGGCCGCTCTCGGCATGGACGCCGTGCTGCTCTCGCCGGACTGCGCGGACCCGCTGTACCGCCGCTCCGTGAAGGTCTCGATGGGCGCGGTGTTCTCCGTGCCGTACGCCAGGCTGGACGGCTGGCCCAGGGCGCTGGACACCGTACGGGAGGCGGGCTTCAGGCTGCTGGCTCTCACTCCGGACGAGAAGGCCTCCGCCATGGACGAGGCCGCTCCGCACCGGCTGGAACGGGTCGCGCTGATGCTCGGCGCCGAGGGCGACGGCCTGTCAGGACGGGCACTGGCCGCGGCCGACGAGTGGGTACGCATCCCCATGGCCCACGGTGTGGACTCGCTGAATGTCGGCGCCGCCGCGGCGGTCGCGTTCTACGCGGTCACGACGGGACGGCCCGAGAGCTGACGCCGTCCCTCCAAGGCCGTACGGGGCCCGGGGAGCTGACACCGCGAGCGGCCGTGGCGCCGCCTTCTCAGAGCTGCTGGGCCGCCGCGATTCCCAGCGCGACGATAAGTGTCACGACGACGAAGACGGTCAGTCGTTGCCGCAGCAGCCGTGGATTGGCGGGGCGCAGCCGGGACGAGGTCGTTCGCGGTCCGGACTTCGGACGGCTTCCAGGACGCGACGCGCCTTGCGAGCGCGAGGGCCGCGAGCCACCCGAGCGCGAGGAAGAGCCCGTGCCCCGCGGCGTGCCGGACCGTGACGACGAACCGGATGTGCCGGACCGTGACGACGAACCGGCCGTGCCGGACCGCGATGACGAACCGGATGTGCCCGACCGCGATGACGAACCGGATGTGCCCGACCGCGACGAGGAACCGGATGTGCCGGACCGCGACGACGAACCGCCTGAGCTGCCGGGCCGCGACGAGGAACCGCCGGACATACGGCCCTGAGGACCGCGCTCGGTGTTGCGCTCCGTGTACCGCTCGGTCAGCCGGCCCGTCGGCAGCTCCAGCTCGCGACGCTCCCGCTGGGTCGGCGGCCGGCCCTCCGTGAGCCCCTGGGCCTCCCGGGCCGCGATCTCCTTGAGCCGCATCGACAGTTGCAGCGTGCTGGGCCGCTCGTCCGGATCTTTGGCGAGACAGGCCCGGACAAGTGGCGCGAGGGCGTCGGGCACCCCGTACAGATGCGCCTCCTCATGGACCACGCGGTAGAGCATGACCTCCGAACTGCCGTGCCCGAAGGGAGAATCGGCGGTCGCCGCGTACGCCAGCGTGGCGCCCAGCGAGAACACGTCGGTGGCCGGTGTCACCGCCGCGCCGCGCACCTGCTCGGGCGCGAGGAAACCGGGCGAACCGACCGCCGTACCGACATGCGTCAGCGTGCTCGCCCCGGTCGCCCAGGCGATCCCGAAGTCGATGATGCGCGGGCCCTTGGGCGACAGAAGAATGTTCGAGGGCTTGAGATCGCGATGGACGACCCCGGCCTCGTGCACGGCCACCAGGCCCTCGGACAGCGCCGCACCCACCGAGGCCACCTCGGCCGCGGAGAGCGGGCCCTCCTCGTTGACCTTGTCGTGCAGCGACGGGCCCGGCACATACTGAGTGGCGAACCACGGACGGTCCGCGTCCAGGTCCGCAGCCACCAGCCGCGCCGTACACCCACCCCGGATCCGCCGGGCCGCGGAGACCTCACGGGCGAACCGGGACCGGAACTCCTGATCCTCGGCCAGATCAGGCCGGATCACCTTCAGCGCGACACGCTGACCGCGCCGGTCGGAACCCAGATAGACGACACCCATGCCGCCCGCGCCGAGCCGTCGGTGAAGCCTGAACGAACCGACGACACGCGGGTCCTCGCGCCGGAGCCGCATCATCGCCATGTCCATCCCCGCTGCCCGGTCGTCCGTATGACGTGGCACAGCTTACGTACCCGCGCCCCGGCGTGCTCATAGGCCGCGCCCTCACGGCCCGACCGATTGTCAGTGCCGGGTGGGAAACTCGAAGAGTGGTCAGGAGACGGCGGATCCCAGGTCTCCCGGCCGCGTGCGAGATCTCAATGGTCGGTCGCAGAAGGGGGATTGGATCGTGAAGGGTGACCGTGTGGAGATAGTCGTGGACGCGGGAGACACGACACGGACCTACGAGGTGGTGGCGAGCCGGGCGGGCCGCCGCGTGGAGACGGCGGTGCGCCGGGGCGTGGTGGAAGTGAGCGAAGTCACCCGCAATGGATCGGTGGTCCGGACGGCCAGATTCATGGCCACCCGGGTGCTCGCGCTGGTCGAGCAGCCGGTGCCCAGAGAGGACTCCTCGGAGCGCCCGCGCCGGGAAGATCTCCGGGAAGACCCCAACTCCTAGGAGCGGCTCTCCACCCAGGGGAGTAGGCGAGTGGTGCGCGGCTCATCCTCCGGGAGGCCCGGCAATCGGTACGCGGGCATGACGCCCGGGTCTGGCCGCGTCCCTAATCTTGAAGTCAAGCGGCGGGTGCGACTCTCGTCCCCCGAGGTACGACACTCGCCGCTGTCGGACATGACAGGAGAGGGACCATGGCGGACACGGCATCGCGGGCAATGATCCGCACGCAGGGACGCAAGGCGTTCGCCGCGTTCGGTGGACGCCGGTCCGGGACACGTCACCCGCTGGTGGCGACGGCCATGGTCCTTCCTCTGGCGACTCTGCTCGTGGTCGTCTTCGGCGGCTGGGACGCGGTGGTCACACAGGCGTCGTCCGTGGGCGTGATGCTGGGGCGCTGAGCGGCGCTCCAGACCCGGGTGAGCGGCCCGGGTCGGGCATCCGGCCAACAACCCCGTGGGGACGGGGGTGCGGCGGACGGCAGCGTTTGGCCGGTTAGCTGGGGAGCTGACCGGCCATCGCGCTGTCCGCGCCCTGTCCGCGGGCATGGTGCCCGGCCACCGGCGTACGGTCGGCGGCGCTCGCCGGGGCCGCCTACCGGGCCGGCGGCGTCGCGCCGTAGCCTCACCGCACAGTCCGCAGGCCGCGGCCGTACGGACTCCGCACGGAACACATCGCACCGGGGGCCATCGTGACCACATCCGTCGTCAGCGCGCTCCGGCGCGTCGCTCGCGACGCCGCTCACTCCGCCGTGGGCCCGGGCCGCTGCCGGGCCTGTGAGCGGGACGAGGCCGTGCTGGCGGACCGGACCGACGGCGTCGTCGTACGCCACGGCGACGCCGTCGCCAAGGCCCACGCCGACGGTACGGACCCGGCCGGCCACCGCGCCCGGCTGACCGTCGCCGCGCATCCGCGGCTCGCCGGGATTCTGCTGCCGCCGCTCCCGGCGGCCATAGACGGTGTACACGGGCGGCCCGTCACCGCCTGGCCCTACGGCACACCGGTCGACCCCGCCGACCCCGACGCCGCTCCCTGGGCGGAGGCGGGGACGCTACTGGCCCGGCTGCACACGGTGCCGCTCGCGGCCCTTCCCGGCGCTCTGCCGCCGATGCGCGGGCCCGCCAAAGCCGCTCTCGCGCTCAGGCGGATGCGTGCGGCCGGGCACCATCCCGCCGCCCTTCCCGTACAGCGCGCCTGGGAGCGGCTGCCGGCCTGGGCCCGCGGCGAGGCCCGTCCGCCGGGACCGGAGGTCCTCTGCCACGGCGATCTCCACCTCGGCCAGCTCGTACGCCATCCGTCGCCCGACGGTCCCTGGCTGCTCATCGACGTGGACGACCTCGGGACGGGCGACCCGGCCTGGGACCTGGCCCGTCCCGCCGCCTGGTACGCCGCCGGGCTCCTGGATCCCGAGCTCTGGCAGCGCTTTCTCGGCGCGTACCGCTCCGCACACGGTCCGGCCGTGCCCGCCGACGGCGATCCCTGGCCCCGGCTGGACGTGGCCGCCCGCGCTCTCACCGTCCAGACCGCCGCGCTGGCCGTCGCCAAGTCCGCCGGTGCGGAACGGGAACTCGACGAGGTCGAAAAGCTCATGGTCGACGCCTGCGCGCGGATCGGAGCGCTGGCAACCGAGTTGGAGCCCGGGGCGTCGTCGTAGGGTGAACAGACTGTCGCCGGATGCCCGTTCCGGCGACGCCGGCCCAACGGCGAGGAGCTGAGCCGAACATGCAGTGTCCCAAGTGTCATGCAGCGATGCATACGTACAACCGCAATGGCGTCCAGATCGAACAGTGCAGCGGCTGCCGGGGGATCTTCCTCGACTACGGCGAGCTGGAGTCCCTGACCCGTCTGGAGTCGCAGTGGGGGCAGCAGGCTCCGCCCGTGCCGCCCGCCCCGGGCGGCTATCCGCCCGCGCCCGCCTGGGGCGCTCCGCAGCACCACGGCGGACACCACGGCGGCCACGGCAACCGCCGCCAGAGCTTCGGACGGATGCTCTTCTCTTCCTGAGGTCCCGGGAGCCGCAACGGCGAAGCCCCCGGTCGGTGAGACGACCGGGGGCTTCGGACGGTGCGCGATACTGGGATTGAACCAGTGACCTCTTCCGTGTCAGGGAAGCGCTCTCCCGCTGAGCTAATCGCGCAGGTGACCCTGCGTGTACTGCTGATACCACGAGTGCCGCAACCGCGTGCGCGATACTGGGATTGAACCAGTGACCTCTTCCGTGTCAGGGAAGCGCTCTCCCGCTGAGCTAATCGCGCGGGAATCCTTATGGATCCAGTGGACGATACTGGGATTGAACCAGTGACCTCTTCCGTGTCAGGGAAGCGCTCTCCCGCTGAGCTAATCGTCCTTGGAGGTGGAGACGGGATTTGAACCCGTGTAGACGGCTTTGCAGGCCGTTGCCTCGCCTCTCGGCCACTCCACCAGGAGCACGGGGGCCGGGAAAGATCCCCCACTTTCGAGCGGACGACGAGATTCGAACTCGCGACCCTCACCTTGGCAAGGTGATGCTCTACCAACTGAGCCACGTCCGCCTGTCGTTTCCCGGGCCCGTGTGCACGGCCCGGCGACGTGTTGAACTCTAGCGGATTCCAGAGCCAGTACAAAAACGCGTTTCCGCAGCGTGCTGCGGTGCGTTTGCCGTGCGTTCAGGCCGCGGCGACCCAACAGGCCCTGCTCCGGTGCCTCTCCGGGCCGGCTCCGCCCCGCCGCGACCACCGGCCGGTGCGCTCGGCTCACCGGCCAAAAGCCCTGGTGGCCCGTCGCGATGTCGCACGGCCACGGCCCGGCGAGCCGCACCGTCCGCCGCGGGCCCGGCCTCCGGGCGGACGGCGCTGTGTGTCAGCCGGGGATGGTGTCAGCCAGGGATCACGGGACAGCCCGTAGACTCGCAACCGTGCACGACCTCGCTCCTCTGGCCCGCTTCGGCGGCCTCGTCGCCTCCGATCTGCGGGACGTCACCCATGATCCCGAGGCTCTCGACTCCACCGGCTTCTGGGTCGTCGCCGCGGATTTCGAAGGCGGGCTCACCTGCGCGCGTTTCGGTGACATACGGACCGAACCGGTACCAGTGCCGGCGGCCGGACGGTGGCATGGCCCCGGGCCCGATGACTGGACGTCCTCGCTCGGCCGTGCCGCGTACACCGCGGGCGTACGCCGCATCCGCGAGCACATCGCGGCGGGCGACGTCTACCAGGTCAACCTCTGCCGTGTGCTCTCGGCGCCGCTGCCCGACCCCGCGGCGGCCGATGTCGACGCGCTGACGGCCCTGCTCGCGCGTGACAATCCGGCGCCGTACGCCGGGACGATCCGGCTGCCCGCGCACGGCGTGGAGATAGCCACCGCCTCGCCCGAGCTGTATCTGCGGCGCACCGGCCGCACCGTCGAGTCCGGCCCCATCAAGGGCACCGGCCGCACCGCCGGTGACCTGCTGGAGAAGGACCACGCCGAGAACGTGATGATCGTGGACCTCGTACGCAACGATCTGGGCCGGGTCTGCGCCACCGGATCCGTGACGGTCCCGGCGCTCTGCGCGGTGGAGCCACATCCCGGACTGGTCCATCTCGTGTCGACCGTACGCGGCGAGCTCGCCGATCACACGGGCTGGCCCGAGCTGCTGTCCGCCACGTTTCCGCCCGGCTCGGTCAGCGGCGCTCCCAAGTCCAGCGCTCTCACGATCATCGAGGAGCTGGAGACGGCCCCGCGCGGCCCCTACTGTGGCGGTATCGGCTGGGTCGACGCCGACCGGGGCACGGCAGCGCTGGCCGTCGGGATAAGGACCTTCTGGATCGACCGGGCGGCGGCTCCGGGCCCGGTGCTCCGCTTCGGCGCGGGCGCCGGCATCACCTGGGGCTCCGATCCCGACCGCGAGTGGGAGGAGACCGAGCTGAAGGCGTCCCGGCTGCTCGCGATAGCGTCGGGCGCGTACGAGGCGAGCGAAAGGAGCGCGTAGATGCGGATCTGGGTCAACGGCGGGCTGGAGACAGCCGAATCCGCCCGGGTGTCCGTGCTCGACCACGGAATGACCGTCGGCGACGGAATCTTCGAGACGGTCAAGACCGTCCAGGGACGGCCCTTCGCCCTCACCCGCCATCTCGACCGGCTGGCCCGCTCGGCCCGCGGCCTCGGGCTGCCCGAGCCCGATCTGGACGAGGTGCGCCGCGCCTGTACGGCGGTCCTCGACGCCAATCCGATGGAACTGGGCCGGCTGCGCGTCACCTACACCGGAGGGCTCTCTCCGCTCAGCTCCGACCGGGGTGACCAGGGCCCGACCCTTGTCGTGGCGGTCGGTGAGAGGAACCGCCGTCCCGACACCACCGCCGTCATCACCGTCCCCTGGACCCGGAACGAACGCGGCGCGCTGGCCGGGCTCAAGACCACGTCGTACGCGGAGAATGTCGTCGCGCTCGCCCGCGCGCACGAGCGAGGCGCCTCCGAGGCGCTCTTCGCCAATACCGTCGGACAGCTCTGCGAGGGCACGGGCTCCAATGTCTTCGTCGTCCTCGACGGCGAGCTGCACACTCCGCCTCTCGCCTCCGGCTGCCTGGCGGGAATCACCCGGGCCCTGGCCGTCGAATGGACCGGCGCCCGCGAGACCGAGCTGCCGCTGGACGTGCTGGAGCGCGCGGACGAGATCTTCCTGACCTCGTCGCTGCGCGACGTGCAGGCGGTCCACCGCGTGGACGGCCGTGAGCTGCCCGGCGCTCCGGGCCCGCTGACCGGCAAGGCGATGCGCGTCTTCGAGGAGCGGTCGGGCGCCGACCTCGATCCGTAAACCGGATGACGAGGCGTCCCGCGCCGGGTAGAACTCCCCTGATGACCACCACCCTGCGGCCGACCGGGCCGCTTCAGCACACCGACGACGGCGGCAGGTCCCGCGCCTACGAGGTCTGTGTGAACAGCCGTCCCGTCGGGACGATCGAGATCCGTACGGACCCGGGCTTCGGCCACCGGGCCGGAGTCGTGGGCTCGCTGCGGATCGACGGACCGGACCGGCGGCGCGGCCGCGGCACGGTCGCCGCGCTCGCCGCCGAAGAGGTCCTGCGCGGCTGGGGATGCGACCAGGTGCTGGCCTCCGTGCCGGCCGATGCCGCTCCGGCGCTGGGTCTGCTGGAATCCCTCGGCTACACCGAGCGCAGCCGCAACATGCTCAAGGACCTGCCGAGAGAGCCGCCGGCGCTCCCGGCGGGCCTGGTGGGCCGTCCGATGAACGACGCCGAATACCAGAGCTGGCTCGCTCAGGCCGTCGACGGCTATGCCCAGAACTGGATCGACCGGGGCGTACCTCCGGAGCAGGCCCGCGCGAAGTCCGAGGCGAGCCACCGCGAATTCCTGCGGGAGGGACTCAGCACATCAGGCGTCTCGATGAGCGTGCTCCTCCACGAGGGAAGCGTCGTCGGTCATGTCTGGGTCGCGCGCCGCGAGGTCCGCCCGGGCGAGTGGGGATCGTATGTGTTCGACGTGGCCGTGACCGAGGGCCTGCGCGGCAAGGGCTTCGGCCGTGCGCTGATGCAGCTCGCCGAGGGCGTGGCCCTGGGATCCGGGTCGACGCTGCTGGGGCTCCATGTCTTCGCGAGCAACACACCGGCGGTCCGGCTGTACGAGTCCCTGGGATATGTGACCACCAACCGCAACTTCTACAAGCAGCTCGTCTGAGCGGCGGCCCGTGGGGCGGCGGCCGCGGCCCGCCCCGGGGCGCCGTGCTCAGCCCCGCTCCCGGGCGCTTTCCTCCGCGAGCAGCCGGTCGGCGATCGCCTCGACGCGCTCGCGCAGACCGTCCTGGCTCGTGCCGCCGTCGAGACGCTCACCGCCGATGACATAGGTGGGCGTACCGGTCACTCCGATCGCCTTTCCCTCAGCCTGGTCGGCGTCGACGATCAGCAGATGCCGGCCGTCGATCAGGGCCGTGTCGAACTCCTCGGCGTCCAGACCCAGCTCCCGCGCGATCTCCAGCAGGACGGGCTCGCCCGAGGCCGCCAGCTCGTCGGTGCGGGCCAGCACCGCTTCCACATAGGACCAGTCCTGTCCCTGTCCGGCGGCCTCCTCGGCGGCCTGGGCTGCGGCGTACGCGTGCTTGTGCTTCTCCAGAGGGAAATGCCGCAGCCGTAGTTCCAGCCTGCTCCCGTAGTGGGCGCGCAGCGCGCGCAGATCCTCCAGTGCGCTGTGGCAGTCGGGGCACTGGAGGTCGCACCAGACGTCGAGGACGGCCGGGCGGGCGGTGGTGGAGTCGCTCATGGAGGCCAGTCTCCCAGCACGGCGCACGCCGTCCCAACCGGGACCTCGGGAGGACGGCATCCCCGAGATCTCCCTGAGGGCCGCCCAGGACCGTGGCCTCGGGCGGCCGCCAGGTGCAGGATGGAAGCAGGACGACACCCGAACGATGACGTGCTCTGCCTGGAGGACCGGATGATTGCCGAGACCATTTGTTCCGCTGTGTCAGCGGCGGGCCTGGGCATCGCCGCGATCACGGCGTACCGCAGGCGTTTCCTCGCGGCGGCCCGGATCGCGGCCTACGCGCTGGTCCCGGTGGCGCTGGTGATGACCGGCCTCGTCCAGTGGGCCGCCGACACGGCCTTCAGCCCGGTCGCCTGGGCCGGCTTCGGGGTGCTCGCGGTCTCCTGGCTGCTCTTCATGACGACTCGCGCGGTGGAGCGCCGCGGCGGCGGGACCCGCAAGGAACGCCGGGCGGCCGCCAAGGCGGCGAAGCGCGACGCGGTCGAACCCGCGGCGTCCGCGCCTTCACTCGGCCCGGGCGGCGGACAGGTCGCGCAGCCCGGCGCGAAGCCGCGCGCGGCGGGATCCGGTGACGACTTCAGCGATATCGAGGCCATCCTCAAGAAGCACGGGATCTGAGCAGTCCCCGTCCCGGGCGTTCGACGCCCTATCGCAGGTGAGGCGGGTGCTGGAGGGAATTCCGGGACTTCTTCCACGGGATATGATGAACTCCCGCTCGGTCGACGCGTGTTGGTCATCGGCGGGCTTCCGGGTACGTCATGATCGCCCCGAGATGCTCGATACCTCCCAGGGTGAACCCTCCGCCCCCACCGATGAGCAGCGCGGTTGTCTTTTCGCGCTCTCCCAGCCGCCGTTGATGATCTTCCTGACGGTGATCGGTGCGCTCCTGCTGATGGCAGCGGTGCACGATCTGTTTCTGCTGTGACGGTCAGCCGGCCGCTTCCCTGCGGCGTGCCCGGTACGCGGCCACATGCAGTCGGTTGCCGCACGTGCGGCTGTCGCAGTAACGCCGCGAGCGATTGCGCGACAGGTCGACGAACGCGCGCCCGCAGTCCGGGGCCTCGCAGCGCCGCAGCCGCTCCTGCTCGCCCGCCACGACCATGAAAGCCAGTGCCATGCCGCAGTCGGCGGCGAGATGATCGGCGATCGAGGCGCCCGGTGCGAAGTAGTGGACATGCCAGTCGTAGCCGTCATGATCGGTGAGCTGCGGCGTCGTCCCCGCGGCGGCCACGAGCCGGTTGATCAGATCGGCGGCGGCGCGGGCGTCCGTCGCCGCGAACACCTCCGCGAAGCGCGTCCGTACGTCATGTACCGCCCGGAGATCCCGGGCGCCGAGGTCACCCACCCCGCTGATGCTGTGGCTCCGTACGAAGTCGTACAGCGCTCCGACATCCGCGAGCCCGTCGGCCGTGCCGTTTCCCGGATCGTCCTCCGGCGTGGTGTTCAGCAGATCGACGACTGTGTCGAGGGCGATCCGGGTGTCGTGGGGAATCAGCACGATCCGCTCCCTGGCCTGCTGCGGGCCGGTGCCCGCCGAATCCCGCAGACTCTAGCGGCTGTGTCCGGCGGCCGAGGCGCGGAACGCATCGGCGCCGTCGCCGCGGTGGATCCGCGGCGGCGGCGTCGGTGTCCTCCGTATGCGGTTGTGGTTGTCCGCGCGGCGCCGTCTCCCCGAGTCGGACGGCGCCGAGCAGCTCTCGGCCTGGCTCAGCTCTCGGCCAGGATGTGAGAGAGCTCCGTATCGAGATCGAAGTGACGATGCTCGGTGCCGGGTGGCACCGCGGCGTCGGTCCGCTTGAGGAACGACTCCAGGGCCCGCGCCGGGGCCTCTAGCAGGGCTTCGCCCTCCGGGGAGCTCAAAGCAATGCAGACGACGCCCTGACCGTGACTGCGGGACGGCCAGACTCTGACGTCGCCGGTGCCGGTGGGCCGATGCAGCCCCTCGGCGAGAAGATCGCGGGCGAAAACCCACTCGACCGTCTCTTCGGCTCCGGTGTGGAAGGTGGCGTGCACGGCATAAGGATCGGCCGTGTCATACCGCAGGCCCGCGGGTACAGGCAGTGAGGACTCGCTCGATACAACGAGGCGCAGGTGCAGCTCGCAGCTGACCGTGGTGTTCATAAGCGCCAGGGCCTTTCGCTCAGTGTGCGCTCGGGGATTCGCACGTCGGCGAAATCGACATGCCACCTACGGTGCCGTTGTAAACCCCTCTGTCTGTTTTGTGCTCCTTCAGGTACCTCGTACGGCGGTGTGTGACTTCGGGTCATACGGCCATTCCGGTGATGTGGCCCATTCCGGTAGGTTGGGCCTTATGCATGCGGAGAGTGACGACCGCGGCCGCACCGTGGTGCCGACGGTCGTGGAGCCTGTGCCGGAGCGCGGGACGGCGGAGCGGGAGCTGGGCTCGCGCGCGCCGAATTTCATCAAGGCGTCGAGAATGCTCCATCTGAGTTGGCAGGTCGGCGTCTTTGTCGTCGGTCTCGCGGTGGTCGGAGCGGGCATTGTCATGCTCCCGCTGCCGGGTCCGGGCTGGCTGGTGATCTTCGGCGGGATGGCGATCTGGGCGACCGAGTTCGTCTGGGCCCAGCTCGTGCTCCGCTGGACCAGGCACAAGGTCACACAAGCGGCCCACAAGGCCCTCGATCCCAGGGTGCGGCGGCGGAACATCATCCTCACCACCGTCGGCCTCGTGATGATCGCCGTGCTGGTCTGGATCTACCTCTGGAAGTTCGGGCTCGTCGTGCCCTGGAAGATCGACCAGTGACCCGGCACTCGACAGGAAGCGCCGGTGACATGGGGTAATGTATGCGGTGCGTCCGGGCGATTAGCTCAGTGGGAGAGCGCTTCGTTCACACCGAAGAGGTCACTGGTTCGAACCCAGTATCGCCCACCATCCTGGTACGCACTACCGGCCTCCGGGTCCCACGTAGCGCCCTTCCTCTCTGAGGGAGGGCGCTGTTTTTCGAGCGGGCGGAGGTTTCGGGCTCCGCCAGCCGGACGCGACCTCGCTCATGAGCTGCTCCGATGCCGGCTCGTCGGCCGCACGCGCCAGGGCCTGGCCGGAGGCGGGCCCTTGAGGGGGCGGGCCCTTGGCGGCGGCGAAAGACCCTGCTTCTACGATGGGCCGATGGCATCGATCAAGCAGTTCCAAGTCACCTTCGACTGTGTGGAACCTGAGCGTGTCGCTCGTTTCTGGGCCGAGGTGCTGGGATACGACATACCGCCGCCACCGGAGGGTTTTGCCACGTGGGACGATTTCGATCGCGCACGGCCTCCTGAGTATCAGGGTCCAGCGTTCGCATCATGCGCTGATCCCTCAGGCGTGGGTCCGCGACTGTTCTTCCAGCGCGTTCCCGAAGGCAAGGTCGTCAAGAATCGAGTGCATCTTGACGTACGGGTCGGCACCGGACTCGTGGGTGAAGAGCGCCTGGCCGCACTTGAGGCCGAATGCGCACGACTCCTCCCGCTCGGCGCGGTACGCGGGCGACTGCTGACCGCCGACGGAGTCAACGAGTCATGCCTCGGGATGCAGGACATCGAGGGCAACGAGTTCTGTCTCGACTGAGTGGCCGCGAACGCGGCCTTCGCGAGCCGACAGGTGCGGTTCGCCATCACGAGGGTCGCCGTCCCGTGGCGCGCCAACGGTCCTGATCCAGAACCACCCTTCGGAAGAGACTCCGGGGCGGCAAGCCGGACCGCGCTGTTCCAGGTGGGCCGGATCCGGTTTGAAGGAAACCTGCCGGGGCCTGTATGGTTCAGTCCGTTCCCGGGCGATTAGCTCAGTGGGAGAGCGCTTCGTTCACACCGAAGAGGTCACTGGTTCGAACCCAGTATCGCCCACCGGGAGAGGCCGGTCCGTCGTCGACGGACCGGCCTTCGCGCGTTCCGGCCGATGTCGCGCGCGACGGGCGTCAGGCGGCGGCCGGCAGCTCGGGCCGCAGTGGCCAGGCCGTGTCCACCGACTCCTCCGCACCGTTGCGCGCGAACCACGCCTGCAGGCCCCGTGCCTGCGCCGCGTGCCAGACGGCCTGGAGCGTGTGCAGCTCCGCGGCGGTGAGCCGTTCCATCCGGGCCGAGAAACGCCGCCCGACCGCGCGGACCACCTCCAGCGCCGCCACCGCGTCGACGGCCGCGTCATGCGCCCCGTCCAGCTCGATCCCGTAGTGGGCACAGAGATCGGTGAGCGTCCGGCGGCCCTTGCGGTAGCGGTCGAGATGCTTGTCGAGGACCCGGGGATCCAGCACGCACAGCGGGACGCTCTCCAGCGAGAGAGCGAGTGACGAGGCCCGGTGGCGGCGCAGTTCACGGTCGAGGATCGTCAGATCGAACGGCGCGTTCATCACGACGAGCGGCCGGCCCGCCGCGCACTGATCGGCAAGCGCTCTGGCCATCTCCTCCACCGCCGGTGCCGGCCAGCGGCCGTTGCGGTGCAGAAAGTCATCGGTGAGACCGTGTATCCCGGTGGCCGCGGCCGGCACGGGCACGCCGGGATCTATCAACCAGCGCGTCACTCGCGGCCGTACACCCGCCATGTCCTGGACGACCAGAGCGGCCGACACGATCCGGTCCTCCTCGACGTCCACCCCCGTCGTCTCGGTGTCGAATGCGGCCAACGGCCCCTCGTACCAACACGTCATTGCCGAACTCCTCGCGCATACCCGGCAGATGGCGTTCATCCACTGCCCGAATCGGTGATACCCGGACAGGTCATGTGGTACGCGTCGTTTAGGGCGAGTGCGGCGGGGCGACAACACAGATGACGGGCAGGGAACTTGACGGCCCGTCGCCGTAACTGATCGGTACGGCCCGGAAGGCCCTGAGCCATGGCGCTCGCTCAGCCCGAACCGGGCGGGCTGTTGCCGGAGCGGACAGCACCGCTGCGCGGAGCACTCGCCACCACCGCCTGCATGGAGACACTCCAGGTGGGCTATCTGCACGCAGTCGCGGCCGCCGCCGGCTGCTCCCTCAGCCAGCCGTTCCCGGACAACGGCATCGACTGGCACGTCAGTCACAGCGCACCCGGACACACCGTCGACGACGAAGTCACCATCAAGGTGCAGCTCAAGTGCACCTACCAGATCCCACCGCGGCCGCCGGGACCGGCCTTCTCCTTCACTCTCGACAACGCGCACCTGGTGAAGCTCGCCCGTACTCCGGTCTCGGTGCACAAGATCCTGGTGGTGATGCTGGTGCCGAGAAGCCAGGACGACTGGCTGCGGGCCGGCCACGACCGGCTCGATCTCAGACACTGCTGCTACTGGATCAATCTGGCCGGCCATCCGGTCACCGGCCGGTACCGGACGACCGTGCGCGTGCCCACCGCGCGGATCTTCGACGACCGGGCGCTCTGCGAAATCATGACCCGCGTCGGGTCGGGAGGGAGACCGTGATGCACCGGCCGTCCGACGAGCCCGTCAATGAAGTGACGCCCTCCGACACCCGCCCCCGGCCGGCCCACCCGGCGACGGACCCGGCCGGCCCCTGGGCCGGAGGAGCGGCGCCCGGCCCGGATCCCGCCAGGACCGATCCCGCCGTCCTCGGCGCGCTGCTCGCCCGGCACGGCTGGCGGCGGCGCGGCGGAGCCCCGGGCCGCTACGCCCGCTGGACACCACCGGGACCGGGCGGCGGCGGGACCAGCCTGATAGTCCCGGAGAACCGCGCCTTCCCCGACTGCGAGGACCTGCTCGCCGAGGCCCTGACCGCGCTCGCGCGCAGCGCCGCCCCGTCCGCGCGTGAGGTGCTGGTCGGGCTCGCCGTGCCCAGTGACGAGATCCGCTGGTGGCGCGACATACCGCCGGGGCCCTCGGGCGCGGCGGCCTGGACCGTCGAGGAACAGCTCAGGTCGGCCGCCCGGCAGCTCCTGCTGGCCGGTGCGCTGGCGGTGCGCGGCCGGGCCGGATATTACGGCGCGCGCCACCGCAGGCAGGCCCAGGCGTCCCTCGAAGGAGTGCTGACCGGCCCCGGCGCCGGTGGACGCGAGCTGACGGCCTTCCTGCCGGTGACGACCGGGCGGGCCGTCGCCGTACAGCTTCATCACGCGCTGTCCGCCGCCCGCGAGGCGACCGACTACCAGCGGGCCACCGGCGGTATGGAGGCATTCGACGCGGCGGTGACGGCGGGCGTGAGCCGGGAGCTCACGGACGCCGTCGTGGCGCTCGTACGCGGCGCGGAGGGCGCCCGGATCGCTCTGGCGTGGGCGCCGGGCGCGGGCGTGCCCGAGGGGTGCGCGGCCCGGCCGGAACCGGTGGAGTTCTCGCCCGGCGACCTGCCCGCCCTGCGCGAGGCGGGCCGACGCTATCTGCGGGACGAACCGTCCATGCCGGTGCGCATCACCGGCGCGGTGATACGGATGCGGCGGGCGGGGCCGCGCGGCGAGGGGACCGTACGGCTGCGCGTCCTCGCCGGGGCGGAGATCCCGCATGTACGGGTCGCGCTCGACGAGGAGGCGTACCGCATCGCCGGACACGCGCATCTCGTCGGTCTGCCGATCCGGGTGGCGGGCCGGCTGGAGAGCCGCGGCGGATTCCGCAGGCTCACCGACGCGAGCGGTGTCGTGCCCGTCCAGGTCGACGAGGCGGAGCGGGACCGGCTGATGAAGTCGCTCCAGGAGAATCTGGACTTCTTCGAGGAGGCGTGCGGCGGAGGCGACTGACGGCGAGCACCCGCCAAACCGGTAAACCGTTTCGCGAGCGGTCCTCCCGGCTCGGTACGATTCATACTGCGCACGCGCTACGAATCGTGCGCACCCCTTCAGTCAGGAGAGACCGGTGTCAGACGTCCGTGTGGTCATCCAACGCGATTCCGAGCGGGAAGAGCGCGTGGTGACGACGGGCACTACGGCAGCCGAGCTCTTCACCGGCGAGCGCGCCGTGATCGCCGCGCGCGTGGGCGGCGAGCTGAAGGATCTCGCGTACGAGATCGGTGACGGCGAGGTCGTCGAGCCCGTGGAGATCTCCTCCGAGGACGGTCTCAACATCCTGCGCCACTCCACCGCGCATGTCATGGCGCAGGCCGTGCAGGAGCTGTTCCCGGAGGCCAAGCTGGGCATCGGCCCGCCGGTCAAGGACGGCTTCTACTACGACTTCGATGTGGCGACCCCCTTCCACCCCGATGACCTCAAGGCCATCGAGAAGAAGATGCAGGAGATCCAGAAGCGGGGCCAGCGGTTCTCCAGGCGCGTCGTCACCGACGAGGCGGCCCGCGAGGAGCTGGCCGACGAGCCCTACAAGCTGGAGCTCATCGGTATCAAGGGAGCCGCCTCGGCGGACGACGGTGCCGATGTCGAGGTGGGCGGCGGCGAGCTGACCATCTACGACAACCTGGACGCCAAGACCGGCGAGCTGTGCTGGAAGGACCTCTGCCGTGGTCCCCACCTGCCCAGCACCCGTAACATCCCGGCGTTCAAGCTGATGCGCAACGCCGCCGCGTACTGGCGGGGCAGCGAGAAGAACCCCATGCTCCAGCGCATCTACGGCACCGCTTGGCCGACGAAGGAAGAGCTCAAGGCGCATCTGGACTTCCTCGCCGAGGCCGAGAAGCGCGACCACCGCAAGCTCGGCAGCGAGCTGGACCTCTTCTCCTTCCCGGAGGAGGTCGGCTCCGGTCTCGCGGTCTTCCACCCCAAGGGCGGCGTCATCCGCCGGGCCATGGAGGACTACTCGCGCCGGCGGCACGAGGAGGAAGGGTACGAGTTCGTCTACACACCGCATGCCACCAAGGGCGCCCTCTTCGAGAAGAGCGGGCACCTGGACTGGTACGCCGACGGTATGTACCCGCCCATGCAGCTCGACGAGGGCGTGGACTACTACCTCAAGCCCATGAACTGCCCGATGCACAACCTGGTCTTCGACGCGCGAGGCCGGTCCTACCGCGAACTGCCGCTGCGGCTCTTCGAGTTCGGGACCGTCTACCGGTACGAGAAGTCCGGCGTCGTGCACGGTCTGACCAGGGCCCGTGGCTTCACGCAGGACGACGCGCACATCTACTGCAGCCGCGAACAGATGGCGGACGAGCTGGACTCGACGCTGACCTTCGTGCTGAACCTGCTGCGCGACTACGGCCTGACCGACTTCTATCTGGAGCTGTCCACCAAGGACCCGGAGAAGTTCGTCGGATCGGACGAGGCGTGGGAGGAGGCCACCGAGACGCTGCGCAAGGTGGCCGAGAAGCAGGGGCTGCCGCTGACCCCGGACCCGGGCGGCGCCGCGTTCTACGGTCCGAAGATCTCGGTGCAGGCGCGGGACGCCATTGGCCGTACCTGGCAGATGTCGACCGTGCAGCTCGACTTCAACCTGCCGGAGCGCTTCAACCTGGAGTACACCGCCCCCGACGGCTCGAAGCAGCGGCCGGTGATGATCCACCGCGCGCTGTTCGGTTCGATCGAGCGGTTCTTCGCGGTGCTGCTGGAGCACTACGCGGGCGCGTTCCCGGCGTGGCTGGCCCCGGTGCAGGCGGTGGGCATCCCGATTGGGGACGCGCACATCCCGTACCTCCAGGAGTTCGCGGCGGAGGCGAGGAAGCGGGGCCTGCGGGTCGATGTGGACGCCTCCTCGGACCGGATGCAGAAGAAGATCCGCAACCAGCAGCGGCAGAAGGTGCCGTTCATGGTCATCGTCGGTGACGAGGACATGAACGCGGGCACGGTGTCCTTCCGCTACCGCGACGGTTCACAGAAGAACGGGATTCCCCGCGACGAGGCGATCGCCGAGATCGCCGATGTGGTGGAGCGCCGGATCCAGAACTGATCCGGCCGGCGCGGGCACGGACCGGACGGTCCCGGGCCGGTATGAGCGTGTTGTGGCCCCCGGCGAGTGTTCAGCTCACCGGGGGCTTCGCCCTGTCTCTCCGCCGGGAACAGCCGGGTCAGGCCCGGCGGCATCCTTCCCCGGGACGAAGTCATATGCTGCACAACATGACGAGTGAGCCGGAGCAGCAGATCGGAGTGGGGACCAAGGACGCTTTCCAGCGCCTGTGGACGCCCCATCGGATGGCCTACATCCAGGGCGAGAACAAGCCCACCGGGCCGGGCGCCGACGACGGCTGCCCCTTCTGCTCCATTCCGTCGAAGTCGGACGAGGACGGGCTTGTCATCGCCCGCGGTGAGCGGGTGTACGCGGTGCTGAACCTGTATCCGTACAACGGCGGGCATCTCATGGTGGTGCCCTTCCGGCATGTCGCCGACTACACCGAGCTGGACGACGCCGAGACCGCCGAGCTGGGCCTGTTCACCAAGCGGGCGATGACCGCGCTCCGGACGGCGTCCGGAGCGCATGGCTTCAATATCGGGATGAACCAGGGCGTGGCCGCCGGGGCCGGTATCGCCGCGCATCTGCACCAGCATGTGGTGCCGCGCTGGGGTGGCGACACCAACTTCATGCCGGTCGTCGGCCATACGAAGGTGCTTCCGCAGCTTCTCGCCGACACCCGCGTGATGCTCGCGGACGCCTGGCCCGAGGCCCCGTCCGACAAATGACGCCGGCCGGACGGCGGGCCTACGCGTCGTAAGCCCGCCGGGACTGCGGACCTACGCGTCGTACGCGTCGACCTTCTTCGGCGACGGGTCCTGCACCGCGCCGATGAGAGAGGACGAGCGGCTGCCGAAGCCCCCGGTGTCCACGCCGTGTTCGTCCAGCACCCGCATCGCGGCGGTATGGGCCACGCGCAGGACGGGAGTGGCGGCACGCATCGCGTCATCGGCCATGAAGCGGTGGTGCCAGGGCTGATCGGACCAGGCGTGCCGCAGGCCGAACGGCTCGGGAAGGGACAGCTTGCCGCCGAGGTAGTCGAGGATCGGCGGATACCAGGTGAACGGCGCGCGCACCGCGAGGCGCACCGCCTCGCGCGGCTCGACCAGCGGGAGTTGCCGCGAGGTGGTCTCCCAGAACCGGACGGTCTTGGCGACCGTGACGGTCTTGGGCGAGGGCTTGGAGCCGAACAGGGAGTGCACCGGGCCCAGGGCGTAACCGGAGACCTCGATGCGCAGCGTCTCGTGCAGGACGGTGACCGTGATCATCATGGTGATCACCAACTGGCCGTCCCAGAGAGTGAACTGGACCCCGAGATAGTGGCGGTTGCCGCTGCCGAACTGCTGGTGATTGCAGATCCGCTGTATCTCGTGGCTCTTGACCTGGTAGGCGTCCACCTCCTGGCCCTCGGGCCTGGACACCGATCCGGCTCCCTCGCCGACCGGGGACACGATCCAGTGCTTGACCGAAGGAGTCGGGAAACCGCCGGAGTTGAGCGGGCCGCGCTCCAGCAGCTTCATCTGGTCGTGAATCGCGCGTATCACGTCATAACTGCGGAACTGGTGGATCTCCTTGCCCGGGTCCTTCGGAATCAACTGCTCGGCGAGCTGCCAACTGCCCCAGCGGGTGCCCATGCCCAGGATTCCCTTGGGACCGGCGTAGAAGACCACATTGGACCGCTGCTCGGCGCTGAGCTTTTCCAGGTTCTGGCGGAGCGCCTCCCGGGAGGCGTCGCCCGGGTTCCCGGGCACGGCCTCCGGGATCTTGGCGGCGGCATTGCCGCCCGACAGCAGCGCGTCCCAGCGGGCGCGCAGATCCTTCGCCGTCGCCTCGCAGATCCGCTTGGCCAGCCACCAGCCGATGACCGGAGCGACGATCATGCCGCGCAGATACCAGCCCAGAACACCGCTGAACGGCAGCCGGATCAGGAAGATCACGGCCAGCACGGCCACGGCCAGCAGAAGCCCGGTGCCCAGCGCGCCGGAACGCCGGTCCTTCGCACCGGCCAGCGTGCGGCGGAGCTGGAACACTCCCAGCCAGATCAGCAGGCCGGGCAGGAAGACCACTCCGGCCACGGCGGTCACCGCCGTCAGCTTCTTGTCCCGCTCCTTGCGGATACGTGTCGCGGCCAGGCAGTGCTCGACCACGGAGCGCGGCTCCATGCCGAAGGACTGGATGAGCGCGCCACGGCCGCCTCCCAGCGTCCGGAGCTGTACGGCCCGGGAGAACGCCTCGCCGAGATTCGGTTCGAAGAGCGAGAATCTGCCCTTCGACACCTTGGACTTGTGCCAGTCGTTGTCGGCCTTGAGGATCTCCTCGACCGGACTGTCCCGGTACGCCGCCGAGGCAAGGGCCTGTGTGGCCGCGGTCTGCCCGTCCGAACCCTGGAGCGGGATCTGCGCTCCCAGGCTGAAGTCGAATCCGTCGTCCGCCACTGCCGTCCCCTCGCCGCAAGGACCCGCCGCCGCGATCCATTCCCGGTCCGCGGGCCCCGCACACTCGCTGGGCTGGGCACCACAGCGTAACCGGGGTGCGCCGTCCGCGTCAGGGGAGATGGCGCTCTTTCGCCACCCATGAGCGACGGAACCTCAAGAACCGCGCACGCCACGGCGGCCGGGCCAACGGCGCCGTCAACTACGCCAGCACCTCGTCCTGTTCGCGGATCCGCTCCGCCAGCGCCGCTGGCATGGGCTCGTGGCGGGCGTAGGAGCGGCTGAAACGGCCGGTGCCGTGCGAGACGGACCGCAGATCCACGGCGTACCGTCCGATCTCCAGCTCCGGCGCCTCGGCCCGGACCAAGGTCCGTCCCGGGCCCGCCTGTTCGGTGCCGACGACCCGGCCGCGCCGTCCCGACAGATCGCTCATCACCGGCCCCACGTACTCGTCCGGGACCAGCACCAGCACCTCGGCGACCGGCTCCAGCAGATGGATGGGCGCCTCGCCGGCCGCTTCGCGCAGCGCCAGCGCGCCCGCCGTCTGGAACGCGGCGTCGGAGGAGTCCACCGAGTGGGCCTTCCCGTCGAGCAGGGTGACCCGGATGTCCACGAGCGGATGACCCGCCGCGACACCGCGCGCCGCCTGGGCCCGGACGCCCTTCTCTACGGAGGCGATGAACTGCCTCGGCACCGCGCCGCCCACCACCTTGTCGACGAACTCGACACCGGAGCCGGGCGGCAGCGGATCCACCTCGATCTCGCAGATCGCGAACTGGCCGTGGCCGCCGGACTGTTTCACGTGCCGGCCGCGCCCCGCGCGGCTCCCGCCGAAGGTCTCCCGCAGCGCCACCCGGTACGGTACGGCGTCGAGCTGGACGCCGTACCGGCTGCGCAGCCGGTCCAGCGCCACATCGACATGGGCCTCGCCCAGACACCAGAGCACGATCTGACGAGTGTCCGGATTCTGCTCCAGACGCATGGTCGGATCCTCGGCCACCAGCCGCGCCAGCCCCTGGGACAGTCTGTCCTCGTCGGCCTTGCTGTGGGCCTCGACCGCGAGCGGCAGCAGCGGATCGGGCATGGGCCAGGCTTCCATCAGCAGCGGATCGTCCCTGGCGGACAGGGTGTCACCGGTCTCGGCGCGGGACAGCTTCCCGACGCAGGCGAGATCCCCGGCGACGCAGTGCGGAAGGACCCGCTGCTGTTTGCCGAACGGCGAGGAGAGAGTGCCGATCCGTTCGTCGACGTCATGGTCCTCGTGGCCCCGGTCGGTGAGGCCGTGGCCGGACACATGGACCGTGTCGTCCGGTCGCAGGGTGCCCGAGAAGACCCGTACGAGGGACATCCTTCCGACGTAGGGATCGGAAGCGGTCTTGACGACCTCGGCCACCAGCGGGCCGGCCGGATCGCAGTGGATTCCCGGGCGCGGGACGCCCTCCGGAGTGGTGACCACGGGAGCCGGCCGCTCCAGCGGGGTCGGGAAGCCGCTGGTGATCAGGTCCAGCAGCTCGACGGTGCCCAGGCCGTGCCGGGCGCCGGGCGGCGCGGGCGCCGCCGCGAGCACCGGATGGAAGATCCCGCGCGCCACCGCCTTCTCCAGGTCCTCGATCAGCGCCTTGGGCTCGATCTCGCCGCCACCGAGGTAGTGGTCCATGAGGGTCTCGTCCTCGCTCTCCGAGATGATCCCCTCGATCAGCCGGTCGCGGGCCTCCTCCAGCAGCGGCGTCTGGCGCTGGTCCGGAGCGTTCTCCCGGCGCTCTCCGGTGGAGTAGTCGGAGATCTTCCGGGACAGCAGACCGACCAGCCCGGTGGCCGGAGCGTGCCCGTCCGGGCCCTCCGCGCCGCGCACCGGGAGATAGAGCGGCAGTACGGCGTCGGGATCCTCGCCGCCGAAGATCCGCGCGCAGATCCGCGTCATCTCGTCGAAGCCGGTCCGCGCCGTGTCGAGGTGCGTGACGACGATCGCGCGCGGCAGGCCGGCCGCCGCGCACTCCTCCCACACCGTGCGGGTCGCGCCCGCCACCGCCTCCGCCTCCTGGGCGGCCGACACAACGAAAAGAGCCGCGTCCGCCGCTCGCAGACCGGCTCTCAGCTCTCCGACGAAATCGGCGTAGCCGGGGGTGTCCAGCAGATTGATCTTGCATCCGGCCCATTCCACCGGGACGAGGGAGAGCTGTACGGAACGCTGCCGCCGGTGCTCGATCTCGTCGTAGTCGGAGACCGTCGCGCCGTCCTCGACCCGGCCCGCCCGGTTGACCGCTCCGGCGGTGAGCGCGAGGGCCTCGACGAGAGTGGTCTTTCCCGAGCCGCTGTGGCCGACCAGCACCACGTTCCGCAGGGACGCGGGCCGGTCGGCCGTCGGAGCCCTGCCGGCGGCCCCGGGATGGGTGTGTGCCTTGTCGCTCATGATTCTTGCCTCCCGATCGATCACACGGTGAGGAGATGAGCCAGGCGCGGGCCGCGAGAGCCACGGGGCAGCTTCGGCGATGCCCGCGGTGGTCCTTCGAGCTTCGCACTCCCGTCACGGTGCGTCCATCCGTCGTACCCGGGTGCCTGCCCAGGGTGCGCGGCGGTGCGCCGTGGCCGGCCTGGCTACGATGGGCCCGCCGGCGGCCGCAGGGGCCACTCGGCCCACCGAACCTCGGGAAGGCCATGCTGAACAAGTACGCGCGTGCATTCTTCACGCGTGTCCTCACGCCGTTCGCCGCATTTCTGCTCCGTCGCGGAGTCAGCCCTGATGCGGTCACGCTCATCGGTACGGCCGGAGTGATGGCGGGGGCGCTGGTCTTCTTCCCTCGCGGGGAGTTTTTCTGGGGCACCATCGTGATCACCGTCTTCGTCTTCTCCGATCTCGTCGACGGCAATATGGCGCGCCAGGCGGGTATCTCCAGCCGCTGGGGCGCGTTCCTGGACTCGACGCTGGACCGGGTCGCGGACGGCGCGATCTTCGCCGGCTTCGCGCTCTGGTACGCGGGCAGCGGCGACAACAACGTGCTGTGCGCCGTCGCGATCTTCTGTCTGGCCAGCGGCCAGGTCGTCTCGTACACGAAGGCGCGAGGCGAGTCCATCGGACTGCCGGTGGCCGTCAACGGACTGGTCGAGCGCGCCGAGCGGCTGGTTATCTCGCTCGTCGCGGCCGGTCTCGCCGGACTGGGTGCCTTCGGTGTCCCCGGGATCGGGATCCTGCTGCCGATCGCGCTGTGGATCGTGGCCGTCGGCAGTGCGGTGACGCTCGGCCAGCGGGTCGTCACGGTGCGGCGGGAATCGGCCGAGGCCGATGCGGCGGCCGGCCGCGCGCCGACGCCGGGCGGCCCGACACGGGGGAGCGGGACCACGTCATGAGCGGGGCGAAGGACCGGATGACGGACGCTCTGTACGGGCTCGGCTGGAGCACGGTCAAGACGCTTCCCGAGCCCGTGGCGGCAGCCCTCGGCCGTACCGTCGCGGACACCGCGTGGCGACGGCGCGGCAAGAGCGTGCTGCGCCTGGAGGCCAATCTGGCACGGGTCGTGCCCGGTGCCGGGCCCGAGCGGCTGGCCGCCCTGTCCAGGGCGGGGATGCGCTCGTACATGCGCTACTGGATGGAGTCGTTCCGGCTGCCCACCTGGAGCGCGGAGCGTGTGAGCGACGGCGTCGAGGTCAAGGCCGTCCACCATCTGACGGACGGCCTCGCGTCCGGGCGGGGCGTCGTGCTGGCGCTGCCGCACCTGGCCAACTGGGATCTGGCCGGTGTCTGGGTCACCCGGGCGCTGGGAGTGCCGTTCACGACGGTCGCCGAGCGGCTGAAACCCGAGACGCTGTACGACCGTTTCGTCGCGTACCGCGAGAGCCTGGGTATGGAGGTGCTGCCGCACACCGGCGGCTCCGCCTTCGGCACACTCGCGCGACGGCTGCGGGAGGGCGGCCTGGTCTGTCTGGTCGCCGACCGCGATCTCTCGTCCTCCGGTGTCGAGGTCGGCTTCTTCGGGGAGACGGCCCGGATGCCGGCCGGGCCCGCGCTGCTGGCCCAGCAGACCGGGGCGCTGCTGCTGCCGGTGACGCTGTGGTACGACGATTCGCCGGTGATGCGCGGCAGAGTGCATCCGCCGGTCGATGTCCCCGGGACAGGCAGCCGCGCCGAAAAGACGTCTGTCATGGCACAGGCGGTGGCCGACGTCTTCGCCACCGGAATCGCCGAACATCCGGAGGACTGGCACATGCTGCAGCGGTTGTGGCTCGCGGATCTCGAACCCGGGCGGACGCGCCCCGGCGGGAGTCCGCGGTGAAGATCGGCATCGTCTGCCCCTACTCGTGGGATGTGCCGGGCGGCGTCCAGTTCCACATCAGGGATCTGGCGGAGCATCTGATCCGGCAGGGGCACTCGGTGTCCGTACTGGCGCCGGCGGACGACGAGACGCCGCTGCCGCCCTATGTCGTGTCGGCCGGCCGCGCCGTGCCCGTCCCGTACAACGGCTCCGTCGCGAGGCTGAACTTCGGCTTTCTGTCGGCGGCGCGAGTGCGGCGGTGGCTGCACGACGGCACGTTCGATGTGATCCACATCCATGAGCCGACCTCGCCGTCGCTGGGACTGCTCGCCTGCTGGGCCGCGCAGGGGCCGATCGTCGCGACGTTCCACACCTCCAATCCCCGGTCGCGGGCGATGATCGCGGCGTATCCGATCCTGCAGCCCGCGCTGGAGAAGATCAGCGCGCGGATCGCCGTGAGCGAGTACGCGCGGCGGACGCTGGTCGAGCATCTCGGTGGCGACGCGGTCGTGATTCCCAACGGTGTCGATGTCGAGTTCTTCGCCAAGGCCGAGATCAATCCGGCCTGGCAGGGCGGCACGATCGGTTTCATAGGACGGATCGACGAGCCTCGCAAGGGGCTGCCGGTGCTGATGAAGGCCCTGCCGAAGATCCTCGCCGCGCGGCCGGAGACCCGGCTGCTGGTGGCGGGCCGGGGAGACGAGGTGGAAGCGGTCGAGTCGCTGCCCAGGCAGATGCGGTCGCGGGTCGAATTCCTCGGGATGGTGAGCGACGAGGAGAAGGCGCGGCTGCTGCGCAGCGTGGATCTGTATGTCGCGCCGAACACCGGCGGCGAGAGCTTCGGCATCATCCTCGTCGAGGCGATGTCGGCGGGCGCGGCCGTACTGGCCAGTGATCTGGACGCGTTCGCGCAGGTCCTGGACCGGGGAGCGGCGGGCGAACTGTTCACGAACGAGGACGCGGACGCGCTGGCGGGCGCGGCGGTACGGCTGCTGGGCGACTCCGCGCGGCGGGCCGAACTGCGCGAGCGGGGGAGCGCGCATGTGCGGCGCTTCGACTGGTCGACGGTGGGCGCGGACATCCTGGCGGTGTACGAGACGGTGACGGACGGAGCGGCGTCGGTGGCCACGGACGAACGGTCCGGGCTGCGGGCGAGGTTCGGGCTGGCGCGGGACTGAGCTCCGTCGCCGCGCCGCTCGGACACGGGACACGCGGCGGCGGGCCCGGTGCGGTGATTCTCCGGTGCGGCGAACCGGTGGGAGACATTCACCCGGTGCGTCCGCGTCACCCCGGTAGCCTTGCCGTCCGTGATCGAAACCATCATCTGGATCGTCCTCGGCGTCATCGCGATCGGGCTCTATCTGAGCTGGACCGCGGGCCGTCTCGACCGGCTGCACGCGCGCATCGACGCCGCTCGGGCCGCTCTTGACGCGCAGTTGCTGCGACGCGCGTCGGTCACCCAGGAGCTGGCCACGTCCGGTGTGCTCGACCCGGCCGCGTCCATCGTGCTGTATCAGGCCGCGCACGCGGCCCGGCAGGCGGAGGAGGAGCAGCGGGAGGTCGCGGAGAGCGAGCTGAGCCAGGCGCTGCGGGCCGTGTTCGGTGAGACCGCCCAGGTCGAAGCCGTACAGGCCGCTCCGGGAGGCGAGGACGCGGCGGGTGAACTCGCCGCCGCGGTACGGCGCGTACCGATGGCCCGGCGCTTCCACAACGACGCCGTACGCGCGGCACGCGCCCTGCGGCGGCACCGCAAGGTGCGCTGGTTCCGGCTCGCCGGGCACGCGCCGTTCCCGCTCGCCTTCGAGATGGACGACGGGCCTCCGGTCGCGCTGGCCGACCGGCCCGGCACCTGACCGGCTGAGCGCGGAGAACGATCCACCGGCTGGTCATTGGCCCTTGCTGTGGACCGGTGCGTGGAGTTTGCTGGGTGGATATCCATCGTTTTCCCCCTGTGAGGTCGATCAGTGTCCACCACGCTTCCCACCACTCCGCAGACCCCTGAGACCGGCACGGCGCGCGTCAAGCGCGGAATGGCCGAGCAGCTCAAGGGCGGCGTGATCATGGACGTCGTCACTCCGGAGCAGGCGAAGATCGCCGAGGACGCCGGCGCGGTCGCCGTGATGGCCCTGGAGCGCGTCCCGGCCGACATCCGCAAGGACGGCGGCGTCGCCCGGATGTCCGACCCGGACATGATCGAGGGCATCATCGAGGCCGTCTCGATCCCGGTCATGGCCAAGTCCCGGATCGGCCACTTCGTCGAGGCCCAGGTCCTCCAGTCGCTCGGTGTGGACTACATCGACGAGTCCGAGGTGCTGACTCCGGCCGACGAGGTCAACCACTCCGACAAGTGGGCCTTCACCACGCCCTTCGTCTGTGGCGCCACCAATCTCGGCGAGGCCCTGCGGCGCATCGCCGAGGGCGCCGCCATGATCCGCTCCAAGGGCGAGGCCGGCACCGGCAATGTCGTCGAGGCGGTCCGTCATCTGCGCCAGATCAAGAACGAGATCGCCAGGCTGCGCGGCTTCGACAACAACGAGCTGTACGCGGCGGCCAAGGAGCTGCGGGCTCCGTACGAGATCGTCAAGGAGGTGGCCGCGCTCGGGAAGCTGCCGGTGGTGCTCTTCTCCGCCGGCGGTGTCGCCACTCCCGCCGACGCGGCGCTGATGCGCCAGCTCGGCGCCGAGGGAGTCTTCGTGGGCTCCGGCATCTTCAAGTCGGGCGACCCGGCCAAGCGTGCCGCGGCGATCGTGAAGGCCACCACCTTCTACGACGACCCGAAGATCATCGCGGACGCGTCCCGCGACCTCGGCGAGGCCATGGTCGGCATCAACATCGACACCCTTCCCGAGGCCGAGCACTACGCGAAGCGTGGCTGGTAAGCACCGATGAGCGAGCCTGTGATCGGAGTCCTGGCCCTTCAGGGCGACGTCCGGGAGCATCTGGCGGCCCTGGCCGCGGCGGGCGCCGTGGCCAGGACCGTACGCCGCCCCGAGGAACTCGCCGAGGCCGACGGGCTGGTGATCCCCGGCGGCGAGTCCACCACGATGTCCAAGCTGGCCGCGCTCTTCGGCATGCTGGAACCGCTGCGTTCGCGGGTACGGGCCGGTATGCCGGTGTACGGCACCTGCGCCGGGCTGATCATGCTGGCCGAGAAGATCCTCGATCCGCGGTCCGGCCAGGAGACGGTCGGCGGGATCGACATGATCGTCCGCCGGAACGCCTTCGGCCGGCAGAACGAGTCCTTCGAGGCGGCCGTGGAGGTCGCCGGCGTCGGCGGCGGCCCCGTCGAAGGAGTCTTCATCCGGGCGCCGTGGGTCGAGTCGGTCGGTGCCGAGGTCCAGGTGCTCGCCGAGTACGAGGGCCATGTCGTCGCCGTACGGCAGGGCAACGCCCTCGCGACCTCGTTCCATCCGGAACTCACCGGCGACCACCGCCTGCACCGGTTCTTCACCGACATGGTGCGCGCCGCCCGGTGACCGTGTCCCGGTAGGATCTCTGCCGAACGGAGCAGAACCGGTTACGCGAAGGAGACAGGCAGATGTCCGGCCACTCTAAATGGGCTACGACGAAGCACAAGAAGGCCGTGATCGATGCCAAGCGCGGCAAGCTCTTCGCGAAGCTGATCAAGAATATCGAGGTCGCGGCCCGCACCGGTGGCGCCGACATCGACGGCAACCCGACCCTCTTCGACGCCATCCAGAAGGCGAAGAAGAGCTCGGTGCCGAACAAGAACATCGACTCCGCGGTCAAGCGCGGCGCCGGCCTGGAGGCCGGTGGCGCCGACTACGAGACGATCATGTACGAGGGTTACGGTCCGAATGGCGTCGCGGTGCTCATCGAGTGCCTCACCGACAACCGTAACCGCGCGGCTTCCGACGTCCGCGTCGCGATGACCCGCAACGGCGGCTCGATGGCCGACCCGGGCTCCGTCTCGTACCTGTTCAACCGCAAGGGCGTCGTGATCGTCCCGAAGGGTGAACTGGGCGAGGACGATGTCCTGGGCGCCGTCCTGGACGCGGGCGCCGAGGAGGTCAACGACCTCGGTGAGTCCTACGAGGTACTCAGCGAGGCCACCGACCTGGTCGCGGTGCGCACCGCGCTCCAGGAGGCGGGCATCGACTACGACTCCGCGGACGCCAACTTCGTGCCGACCATGCAGGTCGAGCTGGACGAGGAGGGCGCACGCAAGATCTTCAAGCTGATCGACGCCCTGGAGGACAGCGACGACGTCCAGAACGTCTTCGCCAACTTCGACGTCTCGGACGAAGTGATGGAGAAGGTCGACGCCTGACCGCCCGCGTCTGAGGCGCCTTCACCTGACGGGCCGACGGGGACACCTACCCGTCGGCCCGTCGCGTTGTCAGTGGCTACCGATACTGTGCTGATCAGGCGTTCTGCCCGGCGGCAGGACCGATGACCGAAAGTGCGTGGCCGGAGAGTGGGGGGCGCGATGCGAGTGCTGGGTGTTGACCCCGGGCTGACCCGGTGCGGCGTGGGCGTCGTCGAGGGCACGGCGGGCCGCCCGTTGCGGATGCTCGGTGTCGGTGTGGTCCGTACACCGGCGGAAGCGGAAGTCGGCATGCGCCTGGTCGAGATCGAGCGGGGCATCGATGCCTGGCTGGACGAACACCGGCCCGAACTCGTCGCCGTGGAGCGGGTGTTCAGCCAGCACAATGTGCGTACGGTGATGGGCACCGCCCAGGCCAGCGCCGTCGCCATGCTCTGCGCCTCGCGCCGTGGCATCCCCGTCGCGCTGCACACTCCCAGCGAGGTCAAGGCCGCCGTCACCGGCAGCGGCCGGGCCGACAAGGCCCAGGTCGGCGCGATGGTGACCCGGCTGCTGCGGCTGGACGCCCCGCCGAAGCCGGCCGACGCCGCGGACGCCCTCGCGCTCGCCATCTGCCACATCTGGCGTGCTCCCGCCATGAACCGCCTCCAGCAGGCGCAGGCGGCGGCCCGCTCGTCCCGTATCCCCACCACCGCACCTGCCCGGAAGGTTCCTCGATGATCGCCTTCGTCAGCGGCCCGGTCGCCGCCCTCGCCCCGACCACGGCCGTGATCGAGGTCGGCGGCGTCGGTATGGCCGTCCAGTGCACACCGGGCACACTCGCCGGGCTGCGCGTCGGCCAGGACGCCAAGCTCGCCACCTCCCTCGTCGTACGGGAGGACTCGCTCACCCTGTACGGCTTCGCGGACGACGACGAACGCCAGGTGTTCGAGCTGTTGCAGACCGCGAGCGGGGTCGGCCCGCGGCTGGCCCAGGCGATGCTCGCCGTCCATGCTCCGGACACGCTGCGGGTGGCCGTCTCCACCGGCGACGAGAAGGCGCTGACAGCCGTCCCCGGCATCGGCAAGAAGGGCGCCCAGAAGCTCCTGCTGGAGCTCAAGGACCGGCTCGGCGATCCGGTCGGCGCCGGGGTGGGCCGGCAGGCCGGCGGACCCGCCGGACCCGCCTCGTGGAGCGACCAGCTCCACGCGGCCCTGATCGGCCTCGGCTACGCCCCTCGCGAGGCCGAGGAGGCGGTCGCTCTGGTCACGCCCCAGGCCGAGGCCGCGCTGGCCGGCGGGACGCGGCCGCCCGTGCCGCAGCTACTGCGCGCGGCGCTCCAGAGCCTGAACAGAACACGTTGAGCGGCCGCCGGCCGAGCCGTACTTCCATGGGGCCGTCCTGGGACGCGCCGACTCCCCGAGGTGAGACTGAGTGAACTGGGACGACACCAGCAGCGAGACGCAAGCGGCCGCCGACGCCGCCGAGCGGCTCGTGGGCGCGTCCGCGGACGGCGAGGACCAGGCCGTCGAGGCCGCGCTGCGCCCCAAGTCGCTGCATGAGTTCGTGGGCCAGGAGCGGGTCCGCGAGCAGCTCGACCTGGTGCTCAAGGCGGCCCTGGCGCGCGGCGCCAGCGCCGACCATGTGCTGCTCTCCGGGGCGCCGGGCCTCGGCAAGACCACCCTCTCCATGATCATCGCGGCCGAGATGAACGCTCCGATCCGCATCACCTCGGGCCCCGCCATCCAGCACGCGGGTGATCTCGCGGCCATCCTCTCCTCCCTCCAGGAGGGCGAGGTCCTCTTTCTCGACGAGATCCACCGGATGTCCCGGCCCGCCGAGGAAATGCTCTACATGGCCATGGAGGACTTCCGGGTCGACGTGATCGTGGGCAAAGGCCCGGGCGCCACCGCCATCCCACTGGAACTGCCGTCGTTCACGCTGGTCGGTGCCACCACCCGGGCCGGACTGCTGCCGCCTCCGCTGCGCGACCGCTTCGGTTTCACCGGTCATATGGAGTTCTACGAGAGCGCCGAGCTGGAGCGCGTCATCCACCGTTCGGCCCAGCTCCTCGACCTGGAAATCGACGCCGAGGGCGCCGCCGAGATCGCCGGCCGGTCCCGCGGCACACCCCGGATCGCCAACCGGCTGCTGCGCCGTGTGCGTGACTACGCCCAGGTCAAGGCGGACGGGCGGATCAACCGCGAGGTGGCGGCGGTGGCCCTCGCGGTGTACGAGGTCGACGCCCGCGGTCTCGACCGCCTCGACCGGGCCGTGCTCCGGGCGCTGCTCAAGCTCTTCGGCGGCGGCCCGGTGGGCCTGTCGACACTGGCCGTGGCCGTGGGCGAGGAGCGTGAGACGGTGGAGGAGGTCGCGGAGCCGTTCCTGGTCCGTGAAGGACTTCTCGCCCGTACTCCGCGCGGCCGGGTGGCGACACCGGCGGCCTGGACACACCTCGGACTCGTGCCTCCTCAGCAGGCACCGGGGACAGGCGGACAACAGGGCATGTTCGGGATGTGACGGCGAGCACGTCGCCCTGTCAGGAACCCCGGTGCGATGCTGGGCGTTGTTCCAACGATGCGGACTCGCTTAGACTCCGCCGACGCCACCCTTCCGGGTCGGCGTACCCACCCCCGTATATCAGGCCGTTCCACATCGCGGTCGTGCGAAGGAAGTTCCCTCCCGTGAGTCTCGTGACCCTCCTCCCCTTCATCGTGCTCATCGGGGCCATGTTCCTGATGACCCGGTCCGCCAAGAAGAAGCAGCAGGCGGCGGCGCAGATGCGCAGCGACATGCAGCCCGGCACCGGCGTCCGGACGATCGGGGGCATGTACGCCACCGTCAAGGAGGTGCACGACGACATGGTCCTCCTGGAGGTCGCGCCCGGCGTTCACGCCGTCTACGCGAAGAACTCCATCGGCGCCGTGCTGGACGACGACGAGTACAACCGCATCGTGCACGGTGACGACGCCCTCAAGGCCGACGACCCGATCGTGCCGGACGACGCCTCCTCGCTGACCGGTGCGGCCGACGACGCGGACTCTCCGGCCGACGCCAAGATCGACCTGGGCAAGAAGCCCGACGCCGCCGACGCCGAGCCCAAGGACGGCAAGGCCGACGGCGACACCGGCGCGAAGTAGTCAGTCTGTGTCGGCGGTCCGTCCAGCGGCCCTCCGCGGCTGATGGCCCGTTCCGATTTCTTCGGGGGCAGGTCCCCACAACACTTCGTGGCCGCTCCGGGCAGACCCGGCGTGGGGCGGTTGGACAGGGAGAAACGAGAAGGTGGCAGCACCTAATAAGGGCCGCAGGCAAGCGGGGTCCCCAGGCAGGCCGGGGCGCACCCTGGCACTGTTCCTGATTGCCATGGTCGCCCTCACCGGCGGGATGTTCTGGTCCGGTCATGTCACGCCACGTCTGGGGATCGACCTCGCGGGCGGCACGAGCATCACGCTCCAGGCGAAGAACACGCCGGGCAAGCCGAACGCGATCAACAAGACCAATATGGACACCGCCGTCAGCATCATGGAACGGCGTGTCAACGGTCTGGGTGTCTCCGAGGCCGAGGTCCAGACCCAGGGCCCCGAGAACATCATCGTCAACATCCCCCGGGGCAGCAACGAGAAGCAGGCCAGGGACCAGGTCGGCACGACCGCCCAGCTCTACTTCCGGCCGGTGCTGACCGTCGCGCCCGGCACCCCGACCGCTCCGCAGCCCGCGCCCAGCGGCTCTCCCAGCCCCGCGGCGAGCGCCGACAAGGCCGAGAGCCCGGACAAGGCCGGGGATCCGGCCGGCTCCGCGTCGCCCTCCGTGAGCGCGACCACTCAGGGCCGGGCCGTCACGGACGGCCTGAAGGCGGACGAGACACCCGCTCCGAACGCCTCGGGCTCGGACAAGCCCGCGGACCCGCCGAACCCGCAGCCGTCCGGCCAGCCGACTCCCGACCCGGCCTCCGCCGCTCTGGAGAAGAAGTTCATGGACCTGGACTGCACCAAGCAGTCCTCGCGCACCGCGGTCAACCAGGACGCCGCGCCCAAGGACACCATCGCGGCCTGCGGTCAGGACGGCTCGGGCCAGTGGCAGAAGTACGTTCTCGGCCCGGCCGAGCTGGAGGGCACGGACGTCGACGACGCCAAGGGTGTCCTCGATCCGCAGCGCAACATGTGGATCGTCACGATGGACTTCACCGGTGGCGGCACGAAGAAGTTCCAGTCGATCACCGGCAAGCTCTCGCAGCAGCAGGCGCCGATGAACCAGTTCGCCATCGTGCTGGACGGCAATGTCGTCTCGGCGCCCTCGGTGAGCCAGACCCTCGGCGGCAGCGCCGAGATCTCCGGCAGCTTCAATCAGCAGTCCGCCCAGGACCTGGGCAACATCCTGTCCTACGGCGCGCTGCCCCTGAGCTTCGACGTGGCGAGCGCCACCACCGTCACCGCCGCGCTCGGCGGTGAGCAGCTCCAGGCCGGTCTGATCGCCGGTGCGATCGGTCTCGCCCTGGTCATCATCTACCTGGTGACGTACTACCGCGGCCTCTCGCTGATCGCGATCCTCAGCCTCGGCGCCTCCGCGGTCATGACGTACACGATCATGGCTCTGCTCGGCCCGGGTATCGGGTTCGCGCTGAACCTGCCCGCGGTCTGTGGCGCGATCGTCGCCATCGGTATCACCGCGGACTCCTTCATCGTGTACTTCGAACGGATCCGGGACGAGATCCGTGAGGGCCGTACGCTCCGTCCGGCCGTCGAGCGCGCCTGGCCGCGCGCCCGGCGCACGATCCTGGTCTCCGACTTCGTGTCGTTCCTCGCCGCCGCGGTGCTCTTCGTCGTCACGGTCGGCAAGGTCCAGGGCTTCGCCTTCACCCTCGGTCTGACCACCGTCCTCGACGTGGTCGTGGTGTTCTTCTTCACCAAGCCGGTGATGACGATCCTCGCCCGCAAGAAGTTCTTCGCCAGCGGTCATCCCTGGTCCGGACTGGACCCGAAGCGGCTCGGCGCCAAGCCGCCGCTGCGCCGCTCCCGCCGTGTCAGCGCCCCCACCGACCCGAAGGAGGCGTGAGATGTCGCGACTCGGCGCACTCGGCGCCCGGCTCTACCGCGGCGAAGTCGGCTACGACTTCGTCGGCAAGCGGAAGATCTGGTACGGAATCTCGATCCTGATCACCATCACCGCCATCGTCGGACTGGCGGTGCGTGGCCTCAACATGGGCATCGAGTTCAAGGGCGGTGCGGTCTTCACCACCCCGAGCACGAGCGTCTCCGTGTCCCAGGCCCAGACGGACGCCCAGGAGGCGTCCGGACACGACGCGATCGTCCAGAAGCTCGGTGACGGCAAACTGCGGATCCAGGTCACCGAGCTGGACACCAAGCAGGCCGACGCCGTGAAGACCAAGCTCGCCCAGGAGCTGAAGGTCAACGAGGCGGACATCAACGCCGACCTGGTCGGGCCGAGCTGGGGCGAGACGATCGCCAACAAGGCGTGGACCGGTCTCGCGATCTTCATGATCCTGGTGGTGATCTATCTGGCGATCGCCTTCGAATGGCGGATGGCGGTCGCCGCGCTGGTCGCCCTGATCCACGACCTCACCATCACCGTCGGGGTGTACGCCCTGGTCGGCTTCGAGGTCACGCCGGGCACGGTGATCGGTCTGCTCACCATCCTCGGTTACTCCCTCTACGACACCGTCGTCGTCTTCGACAGTCTCAAGGAGGGGTCGAAGGGCATCACCAAGCAGACCCGGTGGACCTACAGCGAGATCGCCAACCGCTCCATCAACGGGACCCTGGTGCGCTCCATCAACACCACCGTGGTCGCGCTGCTGCCGGTCGCCGGTCTGCTCTTCATCGGCGGTGGTTTCCTCGGCGCCGGCATGCTGAACGACATCTCGCTCTCGCTCTTCGTCGGCCTCGCGGCCGGTGCGTACTCCTCGATCTTCATCGCCACTCCGCTCGTCGCCGACCTGAAGGAACGCGACCCGCAGATGAAGGCACTGAAGAAGCGGGTGCTCGCCAAGCGGAACGCCGCCCTGGCCAGGGGTGAGTCGGTCGACGACGCAGCGGACACCGACGACGGCTTCGAGGACGACCCGGCGGACGGGCTTCCCGGCGACGCGGCGCCCGCCGGTGCCGTCGCCGGCCCGCGCGACCGCGGTGGCCGCGGCGGCCGACCGTCGGGGAGGCGCCGGTGACGGACGCCAGCACACGGGAGCTGTTGCTCAGCCGCATCCGTGACGTCACCGACTATCCGAAGCCGGGAGTGCTGTTCAAGGACATCACTCCGCTGCTGGCCGATCCGAAGGCGTTCACGGCGCTGACCGACGTGCTCGCCGGGCTGTGCGGCGAGCACGGCGCGACAAAGGTCGTCGGCCTGGAGGCGCGCGGCTTCATCCTGGCCGCTCCGGTGGCGGTACGGGCCGGCCTCGGGTTCATTCCCGTACGCAAGGCGGGAAAGCTGCCCGGCGCGACGCTGTCGCAGGAGTATGAGCTGGAGTACGGCTCCGCCGCGCTGGAGATCCACGCCGAGGACCTCCAGCACGGTGACCGTGTCATCGTCATCGACGATGTCCTCGCCACGGGTGGTACGGCCGGAGCCGCGCTGGAGCTCGTCCGGCGGGCCGGTGCCGAGGTGGCGGGCGTCGCGGTCCTGATGGAGCTGGGCTTCCTGGGCGGCCGCGCCCGGCTGGAGCCCACGCTGCGCGGGGCCCCGCTGGAGGCCCTGATCACGCTCTGACGGGTTTCTCGATACGCGCGGACGGGCATCCGGGAACAACCGGGTGCCCGTCTCGCGTTGTCCAGCTCCTTCGGTCCCGGAGCGAGAGGTTGGCCCGAGGTCGATACCATGGAACCTCCGGGCCTGACCGGGGGACCTGGATCCGCACGAGGAGCGCTCTTGCCAGACGAGGTCCAGCCACTGGCCGCCGCATCGCCCGATCAGCAGGCCGACCAGGCCGCGGCGGCGTCGCCCATGCCGCACAACAAGGCCGCGGTCGCCGCTGACGAGAAGCCCGCGCGGACGGCCGCGGAGACCTCAGGCGCCCGGCCCGTGGACGCACCGGCCGCGCGCCCGGTGGTGCCCGAGCGTCCTGCCACGCCCGTGACCGCTCCCAAGCCCGGTCCCACCGCCGCGCCTCGCTCCGGCGGTTCCTCCAATCGGGTGAGGGCCAGGCTGGCCCGGCTCGGCGTGCAGCGGTCGTCGCCGTACAACCCGGTCCTGGAACCGCTGCTGCGGACCGTGCGCGGCAACGACCCCAAGATCGAGACCGCGACGCTCCGCCAGATCGAGAGCGCCTACCAGGTCGCCGAGCGCTGGCACCGGGGTCAGAAGCGCAAGAGCGGCGATCCGTACATCACGCATCCGCTCGCGGTGACGACGATCCTCGCCGAGCTGGGCATGGACCCGGCCACGCTGATGGCGGGACTGCTGCACGACACGGTCGAGGACACCGAGTACGGCCTGGACACCCTGCGCCGCGACTTCGGCGACCAGGTCGCGCTCCTGGTCGACGGCGTCACCAAGCTGGACAAGGTCAAGTTCGGCGAGGCCGCGCAGGCCGAGACCGTACGCAAGATGGTCGTCGCCATGGCCAGGGACCCGCGCGTCCTGGTCATCAAGCTCGCCGACCGGCTGCACAACATGCGCACCATGCGCTATCTCAAGCGGGACAAGCAGGAGAAGAAGGCCCGCGAGACGCTGGAGATCTACGCGCCTCTGGCCCACCGGCTGGGCATGAACACCATCAAGTGGGAGCTGGAGGATCTCGCCTTCGCGATCCTCTATCCGAAGATGTACGACGAGATCGTCCGGCTCGTCGCCGAGCGGGCGCCCAAGCGCGACGAGTACCTGGCCATAGTGACCGACGAGGTCCAGTCGGATCTGCGCGCGGCCCGGATCAAGGCCACCGTCACCGGCCGGCCGAAGCACTACTACAGCGTCTACCAGAAGATGATCGTCCGCGGCCGGGACTTCGCGGAGATCTACGACCTGGTGGGCATCCGTGTCCTCGTCGACACCGTCCGCGACTGCTACGCGGCGCTCGGCACCGTCCACGCCCGGTGGAATCCGGTCCCCGGACGGTTCAAGGACTACATCGCGATGCCCAAGTTCAACATGTACCAGTCGCTGCACACGACGGTCATCGGACCCAACGGCAAGCCGGTCGAGCTGCAGATCCGCACCTTCGACATGCACCGCCGCGCCGAGTACGGCATCGCCGCGCACTGGAAGTACAAGCAGGAGGCCGTCGCCGGTGCCTCCAAGGTGCGCACGGACGTACCGAGGAACGCCGGCAAGGGCGCCGGCCAGGACACCGTCAATGACATGGCGTGGCTGCGCCAGCTACTGGACTGGCAGAAGGAGACCGAGGACCCCAGCGAATTCCTGGAGTCGCTCCGCTTCGACCTGTCCCGCAACGAGGTCTTCGTCTTCACTCCCAAGGGCGATGTCATAGCGCTGCCCGCGGGCGCCACTCCGGTGGACTTCGCGTACGCCGTCCACACGGAGGTCGGCCATCGCACCATAGGTGCCCGGGTCAACGGACGGCTGGTGCCGCTCGAATCGACCCTCGACAACGGTGATCTGGTGGAGGTCTTCACCTCCAAGGCGTCCGGCGCCGGCCCGTCCCGCGACTGGCTGGGCTTCGTCAAGTCGCCCAGAGCCAGAAACAAGATCCGCGCGTGGTTCTCCAAGGAGCGCCGCGACGAGGCGATCGAGCAGGGCAAGGACTCCATCGCGCGGGCCATGCGCAAGCAGAACCTGCCGATCCAGCGCATCCTCACCGGAGACTCGCTGGTCACGCTGGCACACGAGATGCGCTATCCCGACATCTCGTCCCTGTACGCGGCGATCGGCGAGGGTCATGTGGCCGCGCAGGGCGTCGTACAGAAGCTGGTGCAGGCCCTCGGCGGCGAGGATGCCGCCAACGAGGACATCGCGGAGAGCGCTCCGCCGTCGCACGGCCGCGGCAAGCGCCGCTCCAGCGCCGACCCCGGTGTGGTCGTCAAGGGTGTCGACGATGTGTGGGTGAAGCTCGCCCGCTGCTGTACGCCGGTCCCGGGAGATCCGATCATCGGCTTTGTCACCCGGGGCAGCGGCGTGTCGGTGCACCGCGCCGACTGCGTCAACGTGGACTCGCTGTCGCAACAACCCGAACGCATCCTCGACGTCGAGTGGGCTCCGACCCAGTCCTCGGTCTTCCTGGTCGCCATCCAGGTCGAGGCGCTGGACCGGTCCCGGCTGCTGTCGGACGTCACGCGTGTGCTGTCCGACCAGCACGTCAACATCCTGTCCGCGGCGGTCCAGACCTCCCGCGACCGGGTGGCCACCTCGCGCTTCACCTTCGAGATGGGCGACCCGAAGCACCTGGGCCACGTACTGAAGGCCGTACGGGGCGTGGAGGGCGTCTACGACGTCTACCGGGTCACCTCGGCGCGCAGGCCGTAGCGGCGCCGCCCAGGGATCACCAGGGCCGTACGAAGGGGCTCCCCGTACCTCACCGGTACGGGGAGCCCCTTCGTACGACGATGTGCTCAGCCGCCGAACTCCTGGAGGCCCTTCAGCGCCTGGTCCAGCAGCGCCTGGCGGCCCTCCAGCTCCTTGGCGAGCTTGTCGGCCCTGGCGTTGTTGCCCGCCGCGCGCGCCGTGTCGATCTGCGTGCGCAGCTTGTCCACGGCCGCCTGGAGCTGACCCGTCAGACCCTCGGCGCGCGCACGCGCCTCCGGGTTCGTACGGCGCCACTCGTTCTCCTCGGAGTCCTGCAGAGCCCGCTCCACCGCGTGCATCCGGCCCTCGACCTTGGGCCTGGCGTCCCGGGGCACATGACCGATGGCCTCCCAGCGCTCGTTGAGGGACCGGAAGGCCGCCCTGGCCGCCTTGAGATCCGTCACCGGCACCAGCCGCTCGGCCTCGGCCGCGAGGTCCTCCTTGAGCTTGAGATTCTCGGTCTGCTCGGCGTCCCGCTCGGCGAAGACCTCACCGCGCGCGGCGAAGAAGACGTCCTGGGCGCCGCGGAAGCGGTTCCACAGCTCGTCCTCGGACTCGCGCTGAGCGCGGCCCGCCGCCTTCCAGTCCGTCATCAGCTCGCGATAGCGGGCCGCGGTCGCTCCCCAGTCCGTGGAGCCGGACAGCGACTCGGCCTCCGCGACCAGCCGCTCCTTGGCCTTACGGGCGTCCTCGCGCTGCGCGTCCAGCGCCGCGAAGTGAGCCTTGCGGCGCTTGGAGAACGCCGAGCGCGCGTGCGAGAAGCGATGCCACAGCTCGTCGTCCGACTTCCGGTCCAGCCTCGGCAGGGCCTTCCAGGTGTCCACCAGCGCCCGCAGCCGCTCGCCGGCCGACCGCCACTGGTCGCTCGCGGCCAGCTCCTCCGCCTCGACGACCAGCGCCTCCTTGGCGTGCCGCGCCTCGTCGGTCTGCTTCGCCCGCTGGACCTTGCGCTCCTCACGGCGCGAGTCGACCGTCGAGACCAGCTCGTCGAGCCGTTTGCGCAGGGCCTCGAAATCGCCCACGGCATGGTGCTCGTCGACCTGTCCGCGAAGATGCTCGATGGCCGCGGCCGCGTCCTTCGCGGACAGGTCGGTGGTCTTCACCCGCCGTTCGAGGAGGCCGATCTCGACGACCAAGCCCTCGTACTTGCGCTCGAAATAGGCCAGAGCCTCCTCCGGAGAGCCTGCCTGCCACGATCCGACGACCTGCTCGCCCTCGGCCGTCCGCACGTACACGGTGCCCGTCTCATCGACGCGGCCCCACGGGTCGCTGCTCACAGCGCCTCCTCCACCTGATACCCGCGAGGGGATTGGCCCCCGGGCATCATCCACAGTTCCTGGGGCGGGCAGCGCCCGCCCTGCACAACGCCAATCTAGGCGACCGGCCGCCCGGCTGTCCGCACTCAGCACGGCCGAAATTCAGAGGGTCACGCCTTGTCGACCGTGCCCTTCTCCACGGTGACCGCCTTCTTGGGCGCGCCGTCGCCCGCGCCGCCGGCCACTCCGCCCGCGGCCACGGCCTTCACGGCCTTCAGACCGTCGGCGTCCATCGTCCCGAAGGGGGTGTATGTGGGAGGCAGTCTGGTGTCCTTGTAGACGAGGAAGAACTGGCTGCCACCGGTATGCGGCTGGCCGGTATTCGCCATCGCCACCGTCCCGGCCTTGAACGTGACGGTGCCGTCGCCGGCGGCCTTGCCGAGCGCGGTCAGATTCTCGTCGGGGATCGTGTAGCCGGGACCACCGCTGCCGTCACCCTTCGGGTCGCCGCACTGAAGCACGAAGATGCCCTCGGTGGTCAGCCGGTGGCACTTCGTGCCGTCGAAGTAGCCCTTGTCCGCGAGTGCCTTGAAGGAGTTCACGGTGTGCGGCGTCTTCGCGGCGTCCATCGCGATCGAGATGTCGCCCTCGTTCGTCTTGAGCGCCATCGTGTACTTCGCGCCCTTGTCGACCGTCAGCTTCGGCTCGGGAGCGCTGCTCTCGGTCGGCGACGGCGACGGCGGTGCCGAGGGAGTCGCCGCGGCCGCGGCCTCACTCTTGCTGTCGCCGTCCGTCAGACCGACCGAGGCGTACGCCGCGGCGCCCGCGGCCACCACCACGGCCAGCGCGGACGCGATGATGACATTGCGGCGCTTCGCCTTCTTCCGGGCCACCGCCCGGCGCTGCTGCTGCCGCTCGAACTTCTCCCGGGCGAGCTGCCGCCGCCGCTGATCGCTGTTGACCACCGGGTCCACTCCTTATTCTCGTTCATCGTTCGTCGTGATCCTGTCCGGCCTGGCTAGCCCCGTACGGTATCTGGGTTGGCTGTGGAATGAGCAGCGCCGGTAGGCTCTGATCTGCTGCATTCTCCCGACGGACGACAAATAAGGACGATCGTGCTCATTGCCGGGTTCCGCGCCGGGGCCTGGGAGACCAATTGCTATCTGGTCGCCCCGGCCGCGGGTGAGGAGTGCGTGATCATCGACCCGGGCCACCAGGCCGCCCAGGGAGTCGAGGAAGCCGTCAGAAAGCATCGGCTCAAGCCCGTCGCCGTCATTCTCAGCCATGGTCATATCGACCATGTCGCCTCGGTGGTCCCGGTGTGCGGAGCACATGACGTACCCGCGTGGATCCATCCCGCCGACCGGTACATGATGAGCGACCCGGAGAAGGCCATCGGCCGCTCGATCGGGATGCCGCTGATGGGCGAGATCACCGTGGGAGAGCCGGACGACGTCCGGGAACTGACCGACGGCGCCGGACTGACCCTGGCGGGCCTGGAGTTCACCGTCGCGCACGCGCCCGGCCATACCAAGGGGTCGGTGACCTTCAGGCTGCCCGAGGGCGCCGGCGGGGACGACATCCCGCCGGTCCTCTTCTCGGGCGATCTGCTGTTCGCCGGCTCCGTCGGACGCACCGATCTGCCCGGCGGCGATCCGGCCGAGATGCTTGAGTCGCTGGCCCGTGTGTGCCTGCCGCTCGACGACTCGACCGTGGTGCTGTCCGGCCACGGCTCCCAGACGACCATCGGCCGGGAGCGCGCCACCAACCCGTATCTGCGGGCTGTGCTTCCCGGAGGAAACTCCGGGACGACTGGCGCCACCGGCTTCGGAAGCGGCCCGGACGCCGCTCCGCGACGAGGAATGTGACGCAGCGATTTCCATGAGCACCTTCCAGGCCCCCAAGGGCACCTACGACCTGCTTCCGCCCGACTCCGCGATCTATCTCGCGGTGCGGGAGGCCCTCTCCGCACCACTGCGGAACTCCGGCTACGGATACGCCGAGACGCCCGGCTTCGAGAACGTCGAGCTGTTCGCCCGAGGCGTCGGCGAGTCCACCGACATCGTCTCCAAGGAGATGTACGCCTTCGAGACCAAGGGCGGCGACAAGCTGGCACTGCGTCCCGAGGGCACCGCATCCGTGCTGCGCGCGGCCCTTGAGGCCAATCTGCACAAGGCCGGCAATCTGCCGGTCAAGCTCTGGTACTCCGGCTCGTACTACCGCTACGAGCGCCCTCAGAAGGGCCGCTACCGGCACTTCTCGCAGGTCGGCGCCGAGGCGATCGGCGCCGAGGATCCCGCACTGGACGCCGAGCTGATCATCCTGGCCGACCAGGCGTACCGGTCGCTGGGTCTGCGGGACTTCCGCATTCTGCTCAACTCCCTGGGCGACCAGGAGTGCCGGCCCGTCTACCGCGAGGCGCTCCAGGGCTTTCTGCGCGGTCTCGACCTGGACGAGGAGACCCGCCGCCGTATCGAGATCAACCCGCTGCGGGTCCTGGACGACAAGCGCGCCGATGTACAGCGCCAACTGGCCGGGGCGCCGATGCTGCGCGACTACCTCTGCGACGCGTGCAAGGCGTACCACGAGGAGGTGCGCGAGCTGCTGGCGGCGGCGGGCGTCGCCTACGAGGACGACGAGAAGCTCGTACGCGGCCTCGACTACTACACCAGGACCACCTTCGAGTTCGTCCACGACGGGCTCGGCGCGCAGTCCGCGGTGGGCGGTGGCGGCCGTTACGACGGGCTCTCCGAGATGATCGGCGGCCCGGCGCTGCCGTCGGTCGGCTGGGCGCTCGGTGTGGACCGTACGGTGCTGGCACTGGAGGCGGAGGGCATCACGCTCGACCTTCCGAGGGCCACCAGCGTCTTCGCGGTGCCGCTCGGCGAGGAGGCGCGGCGGACGCTGTTCGGCGTCGTCACCGAGCTGCGCAGAGGCGGCGTCGCCGCCGACTTCTCGTACGGCGGCAAGGGCCTCAAGGGCGCGATGAAGAACGCCAACAGGTCCGGCGCCCGGTACACGATCGTGGCGGGCGAGCGCGATCTCGCGGAGGGCGTGGCACAGCTCAAGGACATGGAGAGCGGGGAGCAGACGCCGGTGGCGCTCGACGCGCTGGTGACGGAGCTCACGCGGCGGCTCGGCTGAGCCTGTGCGCGGTGCGGGCCCGGACGGTCACCGTCCGGGCCCTTCCCGTCCTTATCTCCAGCGAACGGTGGACCGCGCCGGGCGTACGGCACAATGAGGCTGCCCGTTCAGCTCACCGGATGATGGAACAGCGATATGACGAGTGCGGCACTTGACGAGGTCTCCTCGGACCAGGAGGAGCGGAGCGCCGCGCGCGCGGTCGGCGCCGGCCGGGGCTTCGCGCTGCTGCTGGTGATCACCGGCGCGGCCGGACTGCTGGCCTCCTGGGTCATCACCATCGACAAGTTCAAGCTGCTGGAGGACCCGGGCTTCACGCCGGGATGCAGCCTGAATCCGGTGGTCTCCTGCGGGAACATCATGAAGAGCGCGCAGGCGTCGGCGTTCGGATTCCCGAACCCGATGCTCGGACTGGCCACCTACACCGTCGTCATCGGAATCGGTCTCGGTCTGCTGGCCGGAGCGCGCTACCGGCGCTGGTACTGGCTCGGACTGAACGCGGGCACGCTCTTCGGCGTGGGTTTCTGCACCTGGCTGCAGTACCAGTCGCTGTACAACATCAGCTCGCTCTGCCTGTGGTGCTGCCTGGCCTGGGTCGCCACGATCGTGATGTTCTGGTACGTGACGTCCCACAACATCCGCAACGGAATCCTGCCGGCGCCCGCCTGGCTGCGCGGTTTCCTGGGCGAGTTCACCTGGGTGCTGCCGGTGCTGCACATCGGTGTCATCGGGATGCTCATCCTGACCCGCTGGTGGGACTTCTGGACCGGCTGACCGGCCCGGAGGCGCTCGGTCCCGGCCGCCAGGACGGCGTTGTCAGTGCACTGGCATAGGCTTCACGCGTGGAGCCCGACCTCTTTACCGCAGCGGCCGAAGAACGCCAGGAGAAGGACCCGTCCAGCAGCCCTCTGGCCGTCCGGATGCGCCCGCGTGTCCTCGACGAAGTCGTCGGCCAGCAGCATCTGCTGAAGCCGGGCTCTCCGCTGCGCCGGCTCGTCGGTGAGGGCAGCGGCGGCCCCGCAGGACCGTCGTCCGTGATCCTCTGGGGCCCGCCGGGCACCGGCAAGACGACCCTCGCGTACGTGGTGTCCAAGGCCACCAACAAACGCTTCGTGGAGCTGTCCGCGATCACCGCGGGCGTCAAGGAGGTACGGGCCGTCATCGACGGCGCCCGCCGTGCCTCCGGCGGTTTCGGCAAGGACACCGTCCTCTTCCTCGACGAGATCCACCGCTTCAGCAAGGCCCAGCAGGACTCGCTGCTGCCGGCCGTGGAGAACCGCTGGGTCACGCTCATCGCGGCCACCACCGAGAATCCGTACTTCTCGGTGATCTCTCCGCTGCTCTCCCGCTCCCTGCTGCTCACGCTGGAGCCGCTCACCGACGAGGACCTGCGAAGTCTGCTGCGGCGGGCACTCACCGAGGAGCGTGGTCTCGGTGGCGCCGTCACCCTTCCCGAGGACTCCGAGGCGCATCTGCTGCGGATCGCGGGCGGCGACGCCCGCCGCGCGCTGACCGCGCTGGAGGCGGCGGCCGGCGCCGCGCTGGCCAAACACGAGAAGGAGATCAGCCTCCAGACGGTCGAGGAGACCGTCGACCGCGCGGCGGTGACATATGACCGGGACGGCGATCAGCACTACGACGTGGCGAGCGCGCTCATCAAGTCGATCCGCGGGTCCGACGTCGACGCGGCGCTGCACTATCTGGCCCGGATGATCGACGCGGGAGAGGATCCGCGGTTCATCGCCCGGCGGCTGATGATCTCGGCGAGCGAGGACATCGGTCTCGCCGATCCGACGGCCCTGCCGATCGCGGTCGCCGCCGCTCAGGCCGTGGCCATGATCGGCTTTCCGGAGGCCGCGCTCACGCTGAGCCATGCCACCATCGCGCTGGCGCTCGCCCCCAAGTCCAACGCGGCCACGACGGCGATCTCGGCCGCGCTGGAGGATGTGAAGAGAGGACTGGCGGGACCGGTCCCGGCCCATCTGCGGGACGGCCACTACAAGGGCGCGGCCAAGCTCGGCCATGCCCAGGGCTATGTCTATCCGCACGATGTGCCGGGCGCGATCGCCGCTCAGGAGTACGCTCCTGACGCGGTGAGCGGGAAACACTACTACGAGCCGACGCGGTACGGAGCGGAAGCGCGCTACGCGGACGTGGTCGACCGAGTGCGCGAGCGGCTGCGCGGCGACGGCTCCTGAGGCGTCCGGGCGAGGCCGTTACCGCGCGGCCGCGTCGAAGAGCGTGTGCATGGCCCGGCGCAGCTCGTGCACGTTCCGCACCGGCTCGGGAAAGTCGAAGCGTGCGTCGAAGCACTGGACGCCGGTGAAGCGGACCCGCAGCCCGAAGCGGTCGAGGGCGACCGGTACGGCGGCGGTGCCGCCGTCGGCCGACGTCCCGCTCCGTTCGCCGAGCAGTGCGCGCAATCGCTGGACTTCTCCGCTGTGCGCGGCGTGCAGATGCTGGAGCAGCTCCGCCTCGTGCTCCAGCAGAGGGTCGGCCACGGCGGCGGCGAAGTCCTCGGGCCGTACCGGGCCGGAGCCCCAGAGGTCGTCCACGGACGCCTCGCCCACCTCCAGACGGAGCATCACGCGCCCGGGCTCCGACAGCGCCGGTTCGCGGGTGAGCCAGCCGGAGAGCGAGGCGCGGCCCCGGATACGGTGGGGTACGGAGACGGGCGCGACATCCGTGATCTCCAGTACGGCGCTCAGCTCGTCGTCCTGCGCGTGGGCCGCGGCGCGTACGGCGGGAGAGCCGGCGGGGAACACCAGGAAGACCTCGCCCTCGGGTCCCACGGTGCGGGCGTCCGGCATCAACTGGTGGCCGCGGGCCCCGTTCAGACCTGGAATGAGCAGCACCGCCGAGCATGTACTCTGTACGAGAGTTCGTGTGCGTTCGGCTGCTGACGGCATCCGATCGATTTCAAGCCCGCTGGGACGCGGCTGACCATGAGCTGATCGGACCTCCGTCGATTCGGTGCCCTGCGCGGTGCCGTGACTGTCTGTGATGCGCGTGGTGTTCCCAGGGCGAGACATGCGATCTCCTTTGAGTAAGGTGAGCCTAACCTAACCTACAACGGAGGTCTGGAGAACGTGCCTAACCAGTCGCGTCCCAAGGTCAAGAAGTCGCGTGCGCTCGGTATCGCGCTGACGCCGAAGGCTGTCAAGTACTTCGAGGCCCGTCCCTACCCGCCGGGTGAGCACGGTCGTGGACGCAAGCAGAACAGTGACTACAAGGTCCGTCTGCTGGAGAAGCAGCGCCTGCGCGCCCAGTACGACATCAGCGAGCGCCAGATGGCCCGCGCCTACGACCGTGCCAAGAAGGCCGAGGGCAAGACGGGCGAGGCCCTGGTCGTCGAGCTTGAGCGCCGTCTTGACGCGCTGGTCCTGCGGTCGGGCATCGCCCGCACCATCTACCAGGCCCGCCAGATGGTCGTTCACGGTCATATCGAGGTCAACGGCGGCAAGGTCGACAAGCCGTCCTTCCGTGTCCGTCCCGACGATGTCGTGATGGTCCGCGAGCGCAGCCGTGAGAAGGTCCCCTTCCAGGTCGCGCGTGAGGGTGGCTACGACACCGACGGCGAGACCCCGCGCTACCTGCAGGTCAACCTGAAGGCCCTGGCGTTCCGCCTGGACCGTGACCCGCAGCGCAAGGAGATCCCGGTCATCTGCGACGAGCAGCTCGTCGTCGAGTACTACGCCCGCTGACGCGGCGCGAGGACTCAACAGCGCTTCAGCCCGCCGCTTCTCCGCCCTTCCGGGTGGGGAAGCCGGCGGGCTTCCGCTTTTTCCTGGCGGGCCGGCGCGGGCCGGAGGGCGGTGGCGGTACCGGGACGGCCGGGTGTCCGGCGAGTGCCCTGCGGACGGCCGCCGGCGCGGAGAGCCCGCGGCCCTCGCTCTCGTACGCCTCGTACCGCTCCGCGCCGAGCAGCTCACCGGCCCGCCGCTCGCACAGCGCACGCGGCGCACCGAAGAAGCCGGAGCCGAACAGCGGCACGCCGACCGGCTCCCACAGCCGGGTCGCGGCTCCCTGGAGGACGGCGGCCTCCGCCGGATCGCCCTCGCTCGCCGTCACCAGTGCCATCAGCTCGACCGCCAGCACCAGCCCGACCAGGTCGTTGAAGGTGTGGTGGATGGTGATGGACTCCGCGACCAGCGCGCGCGCCCCGGTGTACTCCGCGCGGGTCCAGGCCGCGTAGCCCAGCACATACAAGGCGTACGCCCTGGCCCAGCGTTCACCGCTGTCCTCGCAGAGCTCGCGGACCTCCGTGCACAGCGCGACCGCCGCGTCCAGATCGCCCTGGAAGACCAGTGACATGGCCAGCTCGGCCCGGCCCATCAGCACATTGCTGTTGAGCTCTCCCAGCTCCTGGTACGCGGCGAGCGCCGAACGCAGCAGCCGTTCCGCGCGCGGCATGTCGTCGGAGAGCAGCGCCAGACAGCCCAGCCGGTGCACGGCGTACGCGTGCGCGGGCGCGTTGCCCGTACGAGCCGCCTCCTCCCGGCACTCGTAGAGCGCGCCCACCGCCGCCGTGCTGTCGCCCTGGAGGATCGCCACATAGCCCAGGACCCACAGCGCCTTCAGCCGTGCCTCGTCATAAGGGGTGTCCAGCGCGAGGGCCCGCTCCAGCCAGTGCCGTCCCTCGGTGAGCCGGCCGCAGCCGGCCCAGTAGAACCAGAGCGTGCCCGCCAGATGCTGGCCCAGCCGGGCCTCACCGGGCGTCTCCAGACACAGTTCGAGCGCGGCGCGGAGATTGGGCAGCGCGCTGTCCGTGCCGACCGCGACCTGCGCCTGGCGCGGGCCGAACCACTCCAGCTCGTACCAGGTCGCCAGCCCCATGTACCAGTCGCGGTGGCGCCGGCGCATCCGTCCGGTGTCGTCCAGGGCGTCCAGCCACTCGGCTCCGTAGGCCCTGACCGTCTCCAGCATCCGGTAGCGCACTCCCGCCGGTGTCTCCTCGCGGACCACCAGGGACTGGCTGATCAGCTCGGCGATCTCGTCGACGACGCTCTCGGCCGGCAGCTCGGGGCCGCCACAGACATACTCGGCGGCCTCCAGTTCGAACGGCCCGGCGAAGACCGACAGCCGTGCCCAGAGCAGCCGTTGCGGTGGTGTGCAGAGTTCATGGCTCCAGCCGATCGCCGTCCTGAGCGTCCGGTGGCGCGCGGGCGCGTCCCGCCGGCCCTCGGTGAGCACCCGGAACCGGTCGCCGACGCGGTCGAGCACCTGCTCGACCGAGAGCGCGGGCAGCCGTCCGGCCGCCAGTTCCAGCGCGAGCGGGATGGAGTCGAGCCGGCGGCAGAGCTCCCGTACGGCCGGGAGGTCCGCGTCGGTGGGCCCGGAGCCGGACAGCGCGGAAGCCGCTCGCTCGGTGAAGAGCAGGACCGCGTCCTCCTCCGTCATCGGCGGGAGCAGGAAGGGCAGTTCGCCCTCCACGCGCAGCGTCCGGCGGCCCACGGCGAGCACCCGCAGCCCCGGTGCGCGGCGCAGCAGCTCCGCCACCAGCGCGGCGCACTCGTCGATGAGCTGCTCGAACCCGTCCAGGACGAGCAGCAGCCGGCGCGCGGCGAGATGGTCGGCCAGCACCGAGCGCGGAGGTCTGCTGCTGTGGTCGGTCAGTCCGAGCGCCTCGGCGAGGGCGTGTTCCAGCAGCCCGGGATCGCGGAGCGCGGAGAGCTCGGCGAGCCAGACTCCGTCGCAGTAGCGTTTCTTCACCAGATGCGCGGCCCGGACGGCCAAGCGGGTCTTGCCGACCCCGCCGACTCCCACCACCGTCACCAGCCTGGACCGCACGAGGCGCTCCGTCAGCGCGGACAGCTCCTCCGCACGCCCCACGAAAGGGCTCAGCTCGACGGGAAGATTGCCCGGAACCGGGGGAGGCCCGTCGGAGGAAGGGCCGGAGCGGAAGGAACGGCGCATGGCACACGCAGAGTACTCATCCGGAAGCACTCCGTACAATCTCGCCGCCGCCGCCGGTTCCGGCCGAAGTCAATGCGGTTCGGGACGCGACCGTCGGCGCGATAGGGTCGGAGGACGACTTTCCAGTCGCTTTCCAGAGGACCGTCAACGATCAGGGAGCGGTGCGGCGTGACCGGTGGAGAGGTTGCCGGGATCCTGGTGGCCGTGTTCTGGGCGATCCTGGTCTCCTTCCTGGCCGTGGTGCTGGTGAGGCTGGCCCAGACGCTCAAGGCGGCCACCAGACTCGTGGCGGATGTGACGGAACAGGCCGTGCCGCTGCTCGCGGACGCGTCGGCGACCGTCCGCTCCGCGCAGACGCAGCTCGACCGGGTCGACGCCATCGCGACGGACGTCCAGGAAGTCACCTCCAACGCCTCGGCGCTGTCCACGACGGTCGCCTCGACCTTCGGCGGATCCCTGGTGAAGGTCGCGGCCTTCGGCTACGGCGTACGGCAGGCCCTGGGGCGCAGGGGAGCACCGGCCGCCGGTCCCGCGCCCCGTCGCACGGTGGCCGGCCGCACGGTGCCGGCGGCCCGGCGCAGGAAGAAGGGCTGACGCAGCGATGTTCCGCCGTACGTTCTGGTTCACCACGGGCGTGGCCGCCGGCGTCTGGGCCACCACCAAGGTCAACCGCAAGCTCAGGCAGCTCACCCCGGAGAGCCTCGCCGCCCAGGCGGCGGACAAGGCGCTCGAAGCCGGGCACAAGCTGAGGGAATTCGCTGTTGACGTCAGAGCGGGGGTGGCGCGGCGCGAGGCCGAGCTGGGCGACGCGCTGGGCCTGGACGCACCCGCCGATCCCGCGCTTCCGGCGCCGCGGCGCATCGCCGCCATCGAGCAGACCGCTCACCCCCGGACCAAGAACGCCTACAACCCGCACAACCGGAATGAGGACCACTGATGGAGTCGGCTGAAATCCGCCGCCGCTGGCTGAGCTTCTTCGAGGAGCGCGGGCACACCGTCGTCCCTTCGGCGTCGCTCATCGCGGACGACCCGACTCTGCTGCTGGTCCCGGCGGGCATGGTGCCCTTCAAGCCGTACTTCCTCGGCGAGGTCAAGCCGCCGTACCGGCGCGCCACCAGCGTGCAGAAGTGCGTGCGTACGCCGGACATCGAAGAGGTCGGCAAGACCACCCGGCACGGCACCTTCTTCCAGATGTGCGGCAACTTCTCCTTCGGGGACTACTTCAAGGAAGGCGCCATCAAGCTCGCCTGGGAGCTGCTCACCAGCTCAGTGGCGGACGGCGGCTTCGGCCTGGAGCCCGAGAAGCTCTGGATCACCGTCTACCAGGAGGACGGCGAGGCCGAACGCATCTGGCGCGACGTCGTGGGCGTACCGGCCGAGCGCATCCAGCGCCTCGGCATGGGCCCCAACTTCTGGTCCATGGGTGTGCCGGGACCCTGCGGCCCGTGCTCCGAGATCAACTACGACCGGGGCCCGGAGTTCGGCGTCGAGGGCGGCCCGGCCGTCAACGACGAGCGCTATGTGGAGATCTGGAACCTGGTCTTCATGCAGTACGAGCGCGGCGAGGGCACCGGCAAGGACGACTTCGAGATCCTCGGTGACCTGCCGTCCCAGAACATCGACACCGGCCTCGGTCTCGAACGCCTCGCCATGATCCTGCAGGGCGTGCAGAACATGTACGAGATCGACACCTCGATGGCGGTCATCGACAAGGCCACCGAGCTGACCGGCGTGCGCTACGGCGCCGACCACGCCTCCGACGTCTCGCTGCGGGTCGTCACGGACCATATGCGTACGTCCGTGATGCTCATCGGTGACGGTGTCACTCCCGGCAACGAGGGCCGTGGCTATGTGCTGCGCCGCATCATGCGCCGCGCCATCCGCAATATGCGGCTGCTCGGCGCCACCGAGCCGGTCGTCGCCGAACTGGCCGATGTGGTCATCAAGACCATGAGCGAGCAGTACCCGGAGCTGGAGAGCGACCGCAAGCGCATCGAGACCGTGGCCCTCGCCGAGGAGGCCGCCTTCCTCAAGACGCTCAAGGCGGGCACCAACATCCTCGACACCGCCGTCACCGAGACCAAGGCCTCCGGCGGCCGGGTCCTCACCGGCGACAAGGCCTTCCTGCTCCACGACACCTGGGGCTTCCCGATCGACCTCACCCTGGAGATGGCCGCCGAACAGGGCGTGTCCGTGGACGAGGACGGCTTCCGCCGTCTGATGAAGGAGCAGCGGGAGCGGGCCAAGGCCGACGCCAGGGCCAAGAAGTCCGGCCACGCCGACCTCTCCGCCTACCGCGCGGTCGCCGACGACAGCGGCGCCACCGAGTTCACCGGCTACACCTCCACCGAGGGCGAATCGACCATCGTCGGCCTGCTGGTCGACGGCGTGTCGTCGCCCGCCGCCTCCGAGGGCGACGAGATCGAGGTCGTGCTCGACCGCACGCCGTTCTACGCCGAGGGCGGCGGCCAGCTCGCCGACCAGGGCCGGATCAGGCTGGACACCGGCGCCGTCATCCAGGTTCGCGACGTCCAGCAGCCTGTTCCCGGCGTGACCGTGCACAAGGGGTCGGTACAGGTCGGCGAGGTGACGGTCGGCGCTCCGGTGCACGCCGCCATCGACATCACGCGCCGCCGTGCCATCGCCCGCGCCCACAGCGCCACCCACCTCACGCACCAGGCGCTGCGCGACGCTCTCGGCCCGACGGCCGCCCAGGCAGGTTCGGAGAACTCGCCGGGACGCTTCCGCTTCGACTTCGGTTCACCGGCCGCCGTGCCCGGCACGGTCCTCACCGACGTCGAGCAGAAGATCAACGAAGTGCTCGCCCGTGAACTGGACGTCCGGGCCGAGGTCATGAGCATCGACGAGGCCAAGAAGCAGGGCGCCATCGCCGAGTTCGGCGAGAAGTACGGCGAGCGCGTCCGTGTCGTCACCATCGGTGACTTCTCGAAGGAGCTGTGCGGCGGTACGCATGTCGGCAACACGGCCCAGCTCGGCCTGGTGAAGCTGCTCGGCGAATCGTCGATCGGCTCCGGAGTGCGGCGTATCGAGGCCCTGGTCGGCGTGGACGCGTACCACTTCCTCGCCAAGGAGCACACCGTCGTCGCCCAGCTCCAGGAGCTGGTCAAGGGACGCTCCGAGGAGCTGCCCGAGAAGATCTCCGGCATGCTCGCCAAGCTGAAGGACGCCGAGAAGGAGATCGAGAAGTTCCGCGCGGAGAAGGTCCTCGCCGCCGCCGCCGGGCTGGCCGCGAGCGCCGTCGACGTACGGGGCACCGCCCTGGTGACCGGACAGGTCCCGGACGGCACCTCGGCCGACGATCTGCGCAAGCTGGTCCTCGATGTCCGTGGCCGTATTCCGGGCGACCGGCCGGCCGTCGTGGCGCTGTTCACCACGGCGAACGGGCGTCCGCTGACGGTCATCGCCACCAATGAGGCCGCTCGCGAGCGCGGTCTCAAGGCCGGTGACCTGGTCCGTACCGCCGCCAAGACCCTCGGCGGCGGCGGTGGCGGCAAGCCGGACGTCGCCCAGGGCGGCGGTCAGGACCCGGCCGCCGTCGGCGACGCCATGGCCGCCGTCGAACGCCTTGTCGCCGAGGTCGCGTGAGCCGGGCTCGCGCGGCCGGAGAAACACACCGCCGGAAAGAGGTCTGACGCCGTGCGCCGAGGACGCCGTCTCGCGATCGATGTCGGGGACGCCCGGATCGGGGTCGCCTCGTGCGACCCCGACGGGATCCTCGCCACGCCGGTGGAGACCGTGCCGGGACGCGATGTCCCGGCCGCCCACCGGCGGCTGCGGCAGCTCGTCGAGGAGTACGAACCGGTCGAGGTGCTGATCGGTCTGCCCCGGTCCCTCAACGGTGGCGAGGGACCGGCCGCCGCGAAGGTACGTGTGTTCGCGCAGGAGGTGGCCCGGGGTATCGCGCCACTGCCGGTACGGCTGGTCGACGAACGCATGAGCACGGTGACAGCCGGTCAGGGACTGCGCGCTTCGGGCGTCAAGTCGAAGAAGGGCCGGGCCGTCATCGACCAAGTGGCGGCGGTCGTCATCCTCCAGAGCGCATTGGAGGCCGAACGGGTCTCTGGAAGTGCTCCCGGCGAGGGCGTCGAAGTGGTCATCTGATCGCGATACGGTAACGTTCCGCGCGATGCGGTGGTGTTCGAACAGCCGCCGCACAATGAAGAGGCGAACGAACGCCGTGTCACTGCGCTCGGCGAACGCCGCCTCGCGGCTCTAGGGGATCGATGACTGACTATGGCCGGGGCCCCGGCTCCGCACCGTGGCACCCCGAGGACCCCTTGTACGGGGACCAGGGGTGGGGAGCACAGCAGCCCGCAGACGGCCACGCTCCCTACGGCGGGCAGCCGCAGCAGCAGTATCCGCAGCAGCAGCAACCCCAGACCCAGGGGCAGTACGGGGCCGGTCAGGACCCGTATCAGCAGCCCTACCAGCAGCCGCGGTACGACGTGAACGGCGTACCGCAGCACGGCGGGCAGCCGGGATACAACCCTCAGCAGTACAGCGATCCCCAGCAGCCGCAGCAGGCCCAGGCGCACACACAGCAGCAACACCAGCAACATCAGCAACAACAACATCAGCAGTACGTCGACCCGCAGTACAACGGCGGCTGGGACACCGGTCAGCAGGCGACGATGCCGTACGCCGGGAACCCAGCGCCGCCTTATGAGGCGCAGCAGGGTGGCGGCTATGCGGAGAATCAGGACTATTACGGCACTCCCGACGCGTTCCCGCCGCCGCAGCCGCCGGGCCGGCGGCAGCCCGAGCCGGAGACCGAGTGGGACGCGGACCCGCAGAAGGAGGAGGAGCATCCCTTCTTCACCGGTGACGAGGGCCGTGACGACGACGGTGAGCACGACAGCGATCCGGGTGAGAACCGGCGCGGCAACGGCCGGGAGCGCCGGGGCAAGACGAAGAAGAAGAGCCGCAACGGCTGCGCCTGTCTGTTTCTGACCGTGGTGCTCGCCGGTGGTGTCGGCGGCGTCGGCTACTTCGGCTACCAGTTCTGGCAGGCCAAGTTCGGCGCACCGCCGGACTACTCGGGCAAGGGCTCCGGCTCGGTCCAGGTCGAGATTCCTCAGGGGGCCGGCGGCTACGAGATCGCCGCCATCCTGGTCAAGAACGGCGTGGTGAAGAGCCAGGGCGCCTTCGTCGCCGCCCAGCGGGGCAATCCCAAGGGCAACATGATCCAGGCGGGCGTCTACTCGCTCAGCAAGGGCATGTCGGCGGCGAGCGCCGTGACGCAGATGCTCAAGCCCAGCAGCCGCGAGTCCCTGATCATCCCGGAGGGCACGCGCAACGTCCTCGTCTACAAGCAGATCGACAAGCGGCTCGGTCTTCCGGAAGGCACCACTCAAGGGGTCGCCAAGGACCAGGCCGCGGAGCTCGGTCTGCCGGCGTGGGCCAAGAACCACCCGTCGGTCAAGGATCCGCTGGAGGGCTTCCTCTATCCCGCGAGCTATCCGGTCGCGAAGGGAACGAAGCCGGAGGCCGTCCTCAAGAAGATGGTCGCCCGGGCGAACGCGGAGTACGGCCGGCTCGATCTGGCGGCCAACGCCAAGCGGCTCGGCCTCGAAAACCCGTGGGAACTGGTCACCGTCGCCAGCCTTGTCCAGGCCGAGGGCAAGACGCACGAGGACTTCCGCAAGATGGCCGAGGTCGTCTACAACCGTCTCAAGCCCACCAACACCGAGACGAACCAGCTCCTTCAGTTCGACTCCGCCTTCAACTACCTCAAGGGCCAGAGCAAGATCGCGATCAGCGAGTCCGAGATCAACAGCAACAAGGACAAGTACAACACCTACACCCAGAAGGGCCTCACCCCGGGGCCCATCGGCAACCCGGGCAACGAGGCGCTGGCCGCGGCCCTGGATCCGACGGAGGACGGCTGGCTCTACTTCGTGGCGACCGACGGGAAGCACAAGACCGAGTTCGCCAAGACCTATGCCGAATTCCAGACGCTCAAGGAAAAGTTCAATGACCGTCAGGGCACAGGCTGAGGTGCGTCGGGCGGCCGTCCTCGGGTCGCCCATCGCGCACTCCCTCTCTCCGGTGCTGCACCGCGCCGCGTACGCGGGACTCGGCCTCATCCACTGGTCGTACGACCGCTTCGAGGTGGACGAGGCCGGGCTTCCGGGCTTCCTCGCGGAGCTGGACGGCGACCACTGGGCCGGACTGTCGCTGACCATGCCGCTCAAGCGGGCGGTCATACCGCTGCTCGACGAGGTCACCGCGACCGCCGCCGCCGTCGAGGCCGTCAACACCGTCGTCTTCGGTGACGACGGCCGGCGGGTGGGAGACAACACCGATATCCCCGGCATGATCGCCGCGCTGGGCGAGCACGGTGTGGACACGGTGGAGTCTGCGGCGATCCTGGGCGCGGGCGCGACCGCGTCCTCGGCGCTCGCCGCGCTCGCCCGCGTCTGTACCGGGCCCGTCACGGCGTATGTGCGCAGTGAGACCCGGGCGGCCGAGATGCGCGGCTGGGGCGAACGGCTCGGTGTCGACGTCCGTATCGCCGGCTGGGCCGACGCGGCCCTGGCCTTCGACGCGCCGCTGGTGATCGCCACCACGCCGGCCGGAGCCACCGACGAGCTGGCCCTGCGGGTCCCCGGCCGTCCCGGCACACTCTTCGACGTGCTGTACGACCCCTGGCCCACGGCCCTCGCCGCCGCCTGGTCGGCCCGCGGCTGCCCGGTCGTCGGCGGTCTCGACCTGCTGGTGCACCAGGCGGTCCTCCAGGTCGAGCGGATGACGGGCCGCTCGCCGGCACCGCTCGCGCTGATGCGGAAAGCGGGCGAAAAGGCGCTCGAAGCGCGATAGGTCCCGTATCGGTGGGTTTGCCTTACCGTGCGACGGGTGTCCCGGGCCCCGGCACGACGTCCGCCGATTGGACCGGAGGCCGGGCCGCGCCATGAGCGTGGGAGGATCGGAGATGGCGGGCCAGGGCCGCGCACCCGGTCGCGCCACTGCAGTTCCAGGCGCGAGGATGAGGAGCACCGTTGAGCAGGTTGCGCTGGCTGACCGCAGGGGAGTCGCACGGCCCCGCACTCGTCGCGACGCTGGAGGGTCTTCCCGCCGGTGTGCCCATCACCACGGAGATCGTGGCGGACCACCTGGCCCGGCGGCGCCTCGGCTATGGGCGCGGCGCGCGGATGAAGTTCGAGCGTGACGAGGTCACCTTCCTCGGCGGTGTACGGCATGGCCTGACCATGGGATCGCCCGTCGCGATCATGGTGGGAAACACCGAGTGGCCCAAGTGGGAACAGGTCATGGCGGCCGATCCGGTCGATCCCGCCGTACTGGCCGAGCTGGCCCGCAACGCGCCGCTGACCCGGCCGAGGCCCGGCCACGCCGATCTCGCGGGGATGCAGAAATACGGCTTCGACGAGGCCCGGCCGATCCTGGAGCGCGCCAGCGCCCGGGAGACCGCGGCCCGGGTCGCGCTCGGTGCCGTGGCGCGTTCGTATCTGAAGGAGACGGCCGGGATCGAGATCGTGTCCCATGTCGTCGAGCTGGCCGCCGTCAAGGCTCCGTACGGCGTGTATCCCACACCGTCCGACGTGGCGAAGCTGGACGCCGACCCGGTGCGCTGCCTGGACGCGGACACGAGCGAGGCGATGGTCGCCGAGATCGACCAGGCCCACAAGGACGGCGACACCCTCGGCGGCGTCGTGGAGGTGCTGGCGTACGGAGTGCCGGTCGGACTCGGCTCGCACGTCCACTGGGACCGCCGGCTCGACGCGCGGCTGGCCGCCGCGCTGATGGGCATTCAGGCCATCAAGGGCGTAGAGGTCGGCGACGGCTTCGGTCTGGCGCGGGTGCCGGGATCCCAGGCACACGACGAGATCCTGTCGACCGACGAAGGCGTCAGGCGCGCCTCCGGCCGCTCCGGCGGTACCGAGGGCGGTCTGACGACCGGTGAGCTGCTGCGGGTACGGGCCGCGATGAAGCCCATCGCCACCGTGCCCCGCGCGCTCGCCACCATCGATGTGGCCACCGGCGAGGCCGCGAAGGCGCACCACCAGCGTTCGGACGTCTGCGCCGTGCCGGCCGCCGGTATCGTCGCCGAGGCCATGGTCGCGCTGACCCTCGCGGACGCGGTCGCCGAGAAGTTCGGCGGCGACAGCGTCCCGGAGACGCGCCGCAATGTCCGCTCGTACCTCGACAACCTCCAGATCCGATGAGCGCGGACAACGGACCGGTCATCGTGCTGGTCGGCCCGATGGGCGTCGGCAAGTCCACCGTCGGTGAGCTGCTCGCCGAGCGTCTCGGCACGGGCTTCCGCGACAGCGACGCCGATATCGTCGCCGCGCGGTCGAAGTCGATCTCCGACATCTTCGTCGACGAGGGCGAGCCGCGCTTCCGTGAGCTGGAGCGGGAAGCGGTACGGCTCGCGGTCACCGAGCACGCGGGCGTCCTGGCCCTCGGCGGCGGCGCGATCCTCGATGCCGCCACCCGCGAGCTGCTCGCCGGACTGCCCGTCGTCTATCTGTCGATGGAGGTCGGCGAGGCGATCAAGCGCGTCGGGCTGAACACCGCGCGCCCGCTGCTCGCCGTCAACCCCCGTCAGCAGTGGAAGCTGCTGATGGAGGCACGCCGCCATCACTACACCGATGTGGCCCGGGTGGTGGTCGCGACCGACGACCGCTCACCGGAAGAGGTCGCGGAGGCCGTCCTCGACGCCCTGGAGCTGAAGCACCTTCCGGGGACCGCCGCACCGGCGGCCGGCACCGAGGATCCCCGGACCGCCGACAAGGAGAACCACGCATGACGGACCAGGCAGTCACCCGTATCCAGGTCGGCGGCTCGGCCGGGCACGACCCGTACGAGGTGCTGGTCGGCCGGCAGCTTCTCGGCGAGCTGCCCGCTCTTATCGGCCCGAAGGCCAGACGGGTCGCCGTGCTGCACCCGGAGGCGCTCGCCGGGACCGGCGAGGCGCTGCGGCAGGACCTCGCGGAGCAGGGGTACGAAGCCGTCGCGATCCAGGTGCCCAACGCGGAGGAGGCCAAGACCGTCGAGGTCGCGGCGTACTGCTGGAAGGCACTCGGCCAGACCGGCTTCACCCGTACCGATGTGATCATCGGCGTCGGCGGCGGGGCCACCACCGACCTGGCCGGGTTCGTCGCCGCGACCTGGCTGCGCGGAGTGCGCTGGATCGCCGTTCCGACGACCGTGCTCGCCATGGTCGACGCGGCGGTGGGCGGCAAGACCGGCATCAACACCGCCGAGGGCAAGAACCTCGTCGGCGCCTTCCACCCGCCGGCCGGTGTCCTCTGCGACCTCGCCGCGCTGGAGTCGCTGGGCGTCCACGACTACGTCAGCGGCATGGCCGAGATCATCAAGGCCGGGTTCATCGCCGACCCGGCGATCCTCGATCTGGTCGAGGCCGATCCGGCGGGCGCCCGTACACCCGCCGGCACGCACACCGCCGAGCTGATCGAGCGTTCGATCCGGGTCAAGGCCGAGGTCGTCTCCAACGATCTGAAGGAATCCGGTCTGCGCGAGATCCTCAACTACGGCCATACGCTGGCGCACGCCATCGAGAAGAACGAGCGTTACAAGTGGCGGCACGGCGCCGCGGTCTCCGTCGGCATGGTCTTCGCCGCTGAGCTGGGCCGTCTCGCCGGCCGTCTCGACGACGCCACCGCCGACCGGCACCGCTCCGTCCTGGAGTCCGTCGGCCTGCCGCTGACCTACCGGGGCGACCAGTGGCCGCGGCTGCTGGAGACGATGAAGGTCGACAAGAAGTCCCGCGGCGATCTGCTGCGCTTCATCGTGCTGGACGGTCTCGCCAAGCCGACCGTGCTGGAGGGCCCCGACCCGGCCGTGCTGCTCGCGGCGTACGGGGAGGTGTCCGCGTGACCCGTCGGGTCCTCGTCCTCAACGGGCCCAACCTCGGCCGTCTCGGGTCGCGCGAGCCGGATGTCTACGGCGCGACCTCGTACGCCGGGCTGGTGGACGCCTGCCGCACGCTGGGCAAGGAGCTCGGCTTCGACGTCGACGTGCGCGAGACGAACGACGAGGGAGAGCTGATCCGCTGGCTCCACGAGGCCGCGGACAGTGCGATTCCGGTCGTTCTCAATCCCGGCGCGTTCACCCACTACTCGTACGGAATGCGGGACGCGGCGGCCCAGCGCACCGCGCCGCTCATCGAGGTGCACATCTCGAATCCGTACGCCCGTGAGGAGTTCCGGCACACCTCGGTGGTCGCGGCCGTCGCCAGCGGGACGGTCGCGGGCTTCGGAATCGGCTCGTACCGGCTCGCGCTGCGTGCCCTCGCCGAGGAACTGACCGGCTGACCGGGCACCTGAGCCAGACCCCGGCCGTTGCCGTCGTGGCGGCCGGGGGCGGTACCGTTCGGTAGCACGCGGCCCGGTGGGCCGCCGACCAGCGTCAGTCGTACGAGACGGAGTGGCACCGGATGCAGCACGCAGTGGGGGCTCCGCTGCCGCCTCCTCAGGGGCCGGGGCAGGGACCGGACGGATGGCCGCACCAGGCACCGCCGCCGGGCCCGCCGACGGTTCCCGGCGCGCACCAGGGACAGCGGCCCGCGCCGGGCTGGACCGGTGCGGGCCCCGCGCAGGGCCCGCCGCACCCGCCGCACCACGCTCCCGGAGCTCATCCGGGTCCGGTGCCCCGGCAGGCGCCCATACCGCCGCCGGGACCGCCGGCCGGACCGCCGCCTCCGGACTCCACCGGGCACATCCGCCTCCCGCCCGGCGGCCCGGTGCCCGTACCGCCCGCGCCGCCCGCGGACAGCGGCACCGGCGCGGCGACGCTCGCCGTGCTGCTCATCGGCCCGGCCGGCGCCGGCAAGACGACCGTCGCCCGTCACTGGGCGCAGCGCCGCCGCGTGTCCACCGCGCACATCAGCCTGGACGACGTCCGCGAATGGGTCTGCTCCGGATTCGCGGACCCTCAGGCCGGCTGGAACGACCACTCCGAGGCGCAGTACCGGCTGGCCCGCCGCACCTGCGGCTTCGCCGCCCGCAATTTCCTGGCCAACGGCATCTCCTGCATCCTGGACGACGCGGTCTTCCCGGACCGGCCGGTCGTCGGACTCGGCGGCTGGAAGCGCCATGTCGGCCCCGGCCTGCTGCCTGTCGTGCTGCTGCCCGGCCTGGAGATCGTGCTGGAGCGCAACGCCGCCCGCAGCGGAAACCGCAGGCTCGCCGACGAGGAGGTGGCCGGCATCCACGGCCGGATGGCCGGCTGGTACGGCTCGGGACTGCCCATCATCGACAATTCCACCTACGACGTGGAGACCACGGCCCGGGTCCTCGACGAGGTCCTGGCCCGTGCGCTCACCAGCCCGCCGAACTGGTGACAGCGGCGCCGCCCGCCCGGACGGCCCCCAGTCGGACGCGCTGAACCGGCCGAGTGGCGCCTTCGCTCATACGCTCGGATCATGTCAGACGTGTATGCGGCCCGCCGCGCGCGGCTGCGCGACCGGTGTGCCGCGGCAGGCAATGCCGCGGCCCTGGTCTCCCGCCCCGCCAATGTCCGCTATCTCGCGGGCGGGGCACTGCCGGGCGCCGTACTGCTGCTCGGCCCCGACGAGGACACGCTGCTCTGTCCCCGCACACCGGTGGGCGCCGCCGACGGACGGCTCGACGAGCGGCTGCGGCTGATCGTCCTGCCCACCGCGACCGGAGATCCGGCGGTGGCGGCGGCCGGGATCCTCGTACGGTCGGGCGTGGAGTCGCTCGCCGTCGAGGAGCATCATCTGACCGTCGCCAGACACCGGGCGATCGGCTCCGTCGCGCCCCGGCTGCGCCTCGCGGACCTGGGCTGCGCCGTCGAGCAGCAGCGGATCGTCAAGGACGAGGAGGAGATCGGCTGTCTGCGGATCGCGGCCGAGATCGCCGACCAGGCGCTCGGCGAACTGCTGGAGTCGATCCTGGTCGGCCGCACCGAGCGCCATCTCGCGCTGGAGCTGGAGCGGCGGCTCGTCGATCACGGCGCCGCGGGCCCCGCCTTCCCGACCAATGTCGCCACCGGTCCCAACTCCGGCCGCTACGGCCACCATCCGTCGGACCGCCGGGTCGAGGAGGGTGATTTCCTCACGGTCAGCCTCGGTGCGGACTACCGGGGATACCGCTGTCTCATCGGCCGTACGTTTGTCATCGGCAGCTCACCGGCCGACTGGCAGATCGAGCTGTACGAGCTGGTCTTCTCGGCACAACGGGCAGGTCGGGAGGCTCTCGTGCCGAGCGCCGGCTATCGCGATGTGGACCGCGCGGCCCGTCAGCCGCTGGAGGCTGCCGGGTACGCCGAGGGGCTCCCTCCCCGTACGGGGCACGGGGTCGGGCTCGAAATCGACGAGGACCCGCAGCTCGCGCCTGCGGCCATGGGTAAACTGGACGCTTGCGTGCCGGTCACCGTCGGACCGGGGGTCCACCTCCCGGGCCGGGGCGGTGTCCGGATCGATGACACGCTCGTCGTCCGCCCCGAGGCGGACGGCGGGCCGGAGCTACTCACCATCACGACCAAGGAGCTGCTCGCGCTCTAGCGCGCACTCCTGGTCGTCCGCCAGCTTTCAGTCCAGGAGATTCCGCAACCGTGGCTTCCACGAACGACCTCAAGAACGGCCTGGTGCTCAAGCTCGACGGGGGCCAGCTCTGGTCCGTCGTCGAGTTCCAGCACGTCAAGCCCGGCAAGGGCCCGGCCTTTGTGCGCACCAAGCTCAAGAACGTGCTCTCCGGCAAGGTCGTCGACAAGACCTTCAACGCCGGTGTGAAGGTCGACACGGCCACCGTTGACCGCCGTGACATGCAGTTCTCGTACATGGACGGCGAGTACTACGTCTTCATGGACATGCAGACCTACGACCAGCTCATGGTCGACCGCAAGTCCGTCGGTGACGCGGCCAACTACCTCATCGAGGGCTTCACGGCCAGCGTCGCCACCCACGAGGGCGAGGTGCTCTACGTCGAGCTGCCCGCCGCCGTCGAGCTGGTCGTGCAGCACACCGACCCGGGCGTGCAGGGCGACCGTTCCACCGGTGGCACCAAGCCCGCCACCCTGGAGACCGGCTACGAGATCGGTGTCCCGCTCTTCATCACCACCGGCGAGAAGATCAAGGTCGACACGCGCTCCGGCGAGTACCTCGGCCGGGTGAACAGCTAACCGTGGCTGCCCGGAACAAGGCCCGTAAGCGCGCCTTCCAGATCCTTTTCGAGGCCGACCAGCGCGGGGCGCCCGTGCAGACGGTCCTCGCGGACTGGATCCGGCATGCCCGGACCGACGAGCGCCAGCCGCCGGTGGGCGAGTACACCATGGAGCTGGTCGAGGGGTACGCCGAGTACGCGGACCGTATCGACGAGCTCATCTCCACCTACTCGGTGGGCTGGACGATCGACCGGATGCCGGTCGTCGACCGGAACATCGTGCGGCTCGGCGCGTACGAGCTGGTGTGGGTGGACGACACCCCGGACGCGGTGGTGATCGACGAGGCGGTACAGCTCGCCAAGGAGTTCTCCACCGATGACTCCCCGTCCTTCGTGAACGGCCTGCTGGGCCGCTTCAAGGACCTCAAGCCGAGCCTGCGCCGCGTCTGAGGCCCGCCGGGCCTCCAAGGCCCCGGGATCCGGCTGCCGCGCCCGCTCGGCTCTCCAGGCCCGAAGCAGAGGACCGCTCGTCTTCTGCCTCGGGCCTGGCGCGTACCGGGCCGGTCCGGTACGAAACCACGCGGCCGTGTACCGGTGGCGCCCGCGTCCGCGAACGCGGCGGAGGGCGGACCCGTAGCACGGGACCGCCCTCCGGAGGTGACGTTTCTGCTGTTTGCTCCCGGTTGGTCAGCTCTCCTCGTGGGCGACCGCGCGGCGGGCGTCCGCGTCCAGGACGCCCCAGCTGATGAGCTGCTCGGTCAGGACCGACGGCGACTGGTCGTAGATCACGGCCAGCGTCCGCAGATCGTCCTGGCGGATCGACAGGACCTTGCCGTTGTAGTCGCCGCGCTGGCTCTGGATCGTCGCCGCGTAACGCTGCAACGGGCCCGCCTTCTCCTGCGGCACATGAGCCAGCCGCTCCAGGTCCAGAACGAGCTTCGGCGGCGGCTCGGCCGCTCCGCCGGGCGTGGTGCCCGGAAGGAGTTCCTGCACCGGGACCCCGTAGAAATCAGCCAGCTCGGCGAGGCGCTGCACCGTGACCGCACGGTCGCCGCGCTCGTACGAACCGACCACCACGGCCTTCCAGCGGCCCTGGGACTTCTCCTCCACGCCATGGAGCGAGAGGCCCTGCTGGGTGCGGATGGCGCGGAGTTTGGCCCCGAGCTGCTTTGCGTATTCGCTGGACATATAGCTCCCCGGACGAAGTCTGGTAACTCACTGTGAGGTTACGCAGCGTTACTTGGATGCGTCAAGCCGAGGAGGCCGGGGGGCCCTTCGCAGGGCCTCGGAAGAGGGGCGGTACGAGGCGTTCCGGCGGCTCCTGGTAACTTGGGTGGCGTAATTCAGACATCCGACGTCCTTTAAGGTCCGTCCCGTGAGGCGGAGAAGGAGGTCCGTTTCGCATGGACACGGAAAACCCGCCGGAGAGCTCCGGCATCGCGCGCCCCGTTCTGGAGGCGCCCGACATCGCACGGGTGCTGACCCGTATCGCGCACGAGATCGTCGAACGCGCCAAGGGCGCGGACGATGTGGTGCTGCTGGGCATTCCCACCCGTGGCGTCTTCCTGGCCCGCCGGCTGGCCGAGAAGCTCGCGGAGATCACCGGCCGCTCGATCCCCGTCGGCTCCCTCGACATCACCATGTACCGCGACGACCTGCGCCTGCGGCCCGCCCGCGCGCTGGCCCGCACCGACATCCCCGGTGACGGGGTCGACGGACGTCTGGTGGTCCTCGTCGACGATGTGCTCTTCTCCGGCCGTACGATCCGCGCCGCTCTCGACGCGCTCGGCGACATCGGCCGGCCGCGGGCCGTACAGCTCGCCGTGCTCGTCGACCGCGGCCACCGCGAGCTGCCGATCCGCGCCGACTACGTCGGCAAGAACCTCCCCACCTCGCTGCGGGAGACGGTCAAGGTCCAGCTCGCCGAGGAGGACGGCCGGGACACCGTGCTGCTCGGCCTGAGGCAGCCCGCCGCGTCCGGCGAGCGGTAGCGGCGCCTCCGTACGCCATCAGTCCCGTACGGCTGCGCCAGCGCGCCCGCACGCCCGCACACCTCCACACACCGGAGCACTCCCGATGCTGCGCCTCCCAGGGGCAAACCCCCGCACACCCGGCCATCTCATCTCGGCCGGCGATCTCAGCCGCGACGACGCCGTCCTGATCCTCGACACCGCGGAAGAGATGGCCCGGGTCGCCGACCGGCCCATCAAGAAGCTGCCGACCCTCCGCGGCCGTACCGTCGTCAACCTCTTCTTCGAGGACTCGACCCGTACGCGGATCTCCTTCGAGGCCGCCGCCAAGCGCCTGTCGGCCGATGTCATCAACTTCTCCGCCAAGGGCTCCTCCGTGTCCAAGGGCGAGTCGCTCAAGGACACCGCGCTGACGCTGGAGGCGATGGGCGCGGACGCCGTCGTCATCCGGCACGGCGCCTCCGGCGCTCCCTACCGGCTCGCCACCTCCGGCTGGATCGACGGCGCGGTCGTCAACGCCGGCGACGGCACCCACGAGCACCCCACCCAGGCGCTGCTGGACGCCTTCACCCTGCGCCGCCGCCTGGTCGGCCCGGACACCGGCATCGGGCGCGATCTCGACGGCCGGCGGGTGACCATCGTCGGCGATGTACTGCACAGCCGGGTCGCCCGCTCCAATGTCCTGCTGCTGCACACACTCGGCGCCCGGGTCACCCTGGTCGCCCCGCCCACCCTGGTGCCGATCGGCGTCGAGCGGTGGCCCTGCGAGGTGTCGTACGACCTCGACCGGGTGCTGCCCGAGTCCGACGCGGTGATGATGCTGCGCGTACAGCGCGAGCGGATGAACGCCGCCTTCTTCCCGACCGAGCGCGAGTACTCCCGCCGCTACGGCCTGGGCGGCGACCGGATGGCCCGGATGCCCGAGCACTCCGTCGTGATGCACCCGGGCCCGATGAACCGCGGCATGGAGATCACCGCCGAGGTCGCCGACTCCGACCGCTGCACGGCCGTCGAACAGGTGGCCAACGGTGTCTCGATCCGGATGGCCGTGCTCTATCTGCTGCTCGGCGGCAACGAGCCCGCCGTCACCCATTCCCGCCCGTCGGCCACCATCTCTGATCCGGCGCGTCTCGCGCCCGCCACCGACTCCGAGGAGAGCAAGTAACCATGGGCAAGACCCTTGTACGGGGCGCGAAGGTACTCGGCGGCGAGGTGCGGGACGTCCTGATCGACGGCGAGACCATCGCCCGCGTCGACACCGGGATCGAGCCCGGTGACGCGACCGTCGTCGAGGCCGCGGGACAGATCCTGCTGCCCGGCCTGGTCGATCTGCACACGCATCTGCGCGAGCCGGGACGCGAGGACTCCGAGACCGTCCTCACCGGCACCAGGGCCGCCGCCGTCGGCGGCTTCACCGCCGTCCACGCCATGGCCAACACCTTCCCGGTCGCCGACACCGCCGGCGTGGTCGAGCAGGTCTGGCGGCTCGGCCGGGAGTCCGGCTACTGCGATGTGCAGCCCGTCGGCGCCGTCACCGTCGGCCTGGAGGGCAAGCAGCTCGCCGAGCTGGGCGCGATGAACGACTCCGCCGCGGGCGTCCGGGTCTTCTCCGACGACGGCAAGTGCGTCGACGACGCCGTGATCATGCGCCGGGCACTGGAGTATGTGAAGGCCTTCGACGGCGTGATCGCCCAGCACGCCCAGGAGCCCCGGCTCACCGAGGGCGCCCAGATGAACGAGGGCGTCGTCTCCGCCGAGCTCGGCCTCGGCGGCTGGCCGGCCGTCGCCGAGGAGTCGGTCATCGCCCGCGATGTCCTCCTCGCCGCCCATGTCGGCTCCCGGGTCCACATCTGCCATCTCTCCACGGCCGGCTCCGTCGACCTGGTCCGCTGGGCGAAATCCCAGGGCTGGAACGTCACCGCCGAGGTCACGCCGCACCATCTCCTGCTCACCGACGAGCTCGTACGGTCGTACAACCCCGTCTACAAGGTGAACCCGCCGCTGCGCACGGAAGCCGATGTGACGGCCCTGCGCGAGGCCCTCGCCGACGGCACCATCGACTGTGTCGCCACCGACCACGCGCCGCACCCGCACGAGGACAAGGACTGCGAGTGGGCGGCGGCCGCCATGGGCATGGTGGGCCTGGAGACGGCGCTCTCCGTCGTCCAGCAGACCATGGTCGACACCGGCCTGCTCGACTGGGCGGGTGTCGCCGACCGGATGTCCTTCCGCCCGGCGCGCATCGGCCGTCTGGCGGGTCACGGCAGGCCGGTGGCGGCCGGTGAACCCGCCAACCTGACGCTGGTGGATCCGGCTTACCGTGGTGTCGTGGACCCCAAGGGCTTCGCATCCCGCAGCCGCAACACCCCGTACGAGGGACGTGAGCTGCCGGGACGCGTGACCCACACCTTCCTGCGGGGCCGCGCCACGGTCGTCGACGGGAATCTGGCGTGACAACTGCGAAGCTCCTCCTGACTCTGGCCGCCGAGCGGAAATCGGCGGATGTGACCGACTGGGCCGCCCGGCTCGGCTGGGTGATCGGTCTGCTGCTCTTCATCGCGTTCGTGTACTGGCTGATGCGCCAGGGATGGAAGTGGCGCGGCAGCCTCCAGTCCGGGCTGCCGGAGCTGCCCACGGCGCCGGAGACAGCCGGCGCGGCCGTCCTCGGCGAAGGCGGCACGCCGCTGCCCGTACTGACCGGCCGCTACCACGGCTCCACCACCGCCGGGCAGTGGCTCGACCGCATCGTGGCCCACGGCCTGGGCGCCCGCAGCAAGGCCGAGCTGACCCTGACCGACGCCGGTCTGGAGGTCGTACGCCCCGGCGCGAACGACTTCTTCATCCCGGCCGGACAGCTCCGCGAGGCCCGGCTCGACAAGGGCATCGCGGGCAAGGTCCTCGCGGAGGGCGGTCTGCTGATCGTCACCTGGCAGCACGGCGACACGCTGATCGACTCCGGCTTCCGCTCCGACCGCTCCGCCGAGCACACCGCCTGGGCCGGCGCCATCAACTCCATGACCCGATCCCTCACGACATCCATCACGACGGAAGGCCCCGCACGATGACCACCTCCACCCGGGGAACCGCCCAGCGAGAGGCGCTTCCCGCCGTACTCGTCCTGGAGGACGGCCGCAGCTTCCGCGGCCGTGCCTACGGGGCCGTGGGGGAGACCTTCGGCGAGGCGGTGTTCTCCACCGGCATGACCGGCTACCAGGAGACGCTCACCGACCCGTCGTACCACCGCCAGGTCGTCGTCATGACCGCCCCGCACATCGGCAACACCGGCGTCAACGACGAGGACCCCGAATCGCGGCGGATCTGGGTCTCCGGCTATGTCGTCCGCGACCCGGCGCGGACACCGTCCAACTGGCGCTCGCGGCGCTCGCTCGACGACGAGCTGGTCGCGCAGGGCGTCGTCGGCATAAGCGGTGTCGACACCCGCGCGCTCACCCGCCATCTGCGCGAGCGCGGCGCGATGCGCGTCGGCATCTTCTCCGGCGAGGCGCTCACCGGCGCCTCCGGCACGGCACCGGCCGACGAGGCGGCGCTGCTGGCGCGGGTGCGGCAGGCTCCGGAGATGACCGGAGCCGACCTCTCCGCCGAGGTCGCCACGGAGCGGACGTACATCGTCCCCGCCATCGGCACCAAGCGCTTCACCGTCGCCGCGCTCGACCTGGGCATCAAGGGAATGACCCCGCACCGGCTGGCCGAACGCGGCATCGAGGTGCACGTACTGCCCGCCACCGCCACTCTCGACGAGGTGTACGCGGCCGGTCCCGACGGCGTCTTCCTCTCCAACGGTCCCGGTGACCCGGCCACCGCCGACCTCGGCATCGTCAAGGGCGTACTGGAACGCGGCACGCCGCTCTTCGGCATCTGCTTCGGCAATCAGCTCCTCGGCCGCGCGCTCGGCTTCGGCACGTACAAGCTGAAGTACGGCCACCGAGGCATCAACCAGCCCGTGCAGGACCGCACGACCGGCAAGGTCGAGGTCACCGCCCACAACCACGGATTCGCCGTCGACGCGCCTCTCGACCGGGTCTCCGACACTCCGTACGGCCGCGCCGAGGTCTCCCATGTCTGCCTCAACGACAACGTCGTCGAGGGCCTCCGGATGCTCGACCGGCCGGTCTTCAGCGTCCAGTACCACCCCGAGGCGGCCGCGGGCCCGCACGACGCCGCGTACCTCTTCGACCGTTTCGTATCCCTGATGGAGGGCCAGCGTGCCTAAGCGCACCGATATCCAGTCCGTCCTGGTCATCGGTTCAGGACCGATCGTCATCGGCCAGGCCGCTGAGTTCGACTACTCCGGCACCCAGGCGTGCCGCGTCCTCAAGTCCGAGGGCCTGCGCGTCATCCTGGTCAACTCCAACCCGGCCACGATCATGACGGATCCGGAGATCGCCGACGCGACCTACGTCGAGCCGATCACGCCCGAGTTCGTCGAGAAGATCATCGCCAAGGAGCGTCCCGACACGCTGCTGCCCACCCTCGGCGGCCAGACCGCGCTCAACACCGCGATCTCGCTGCACGAGGCCGGCACCCTCGACAAGTACGGCGTCGAGCTGATCGGCGCCAATGTGGAGGCGATCAACAAGGGCGAGGACCGCGATCTGTTCAAGGCGGTCGTCGAGGCCGTACGCGCCAAGATCGGCCACGGCGAGTCGGCCCGCTCGGTCATCTGCCACTCCATGGACGACGTCCTGTCCGGCGTCGGGACACTCGGCGGCTACCCCGTCGTCGTCCGTCCCTCCTTCACCATGGGCGGCGCCGGCTCCGGCTTCGCCCACAACGAGGAGGACCTCCGCCGGATCGCCGGTCAGGGGCTGATGCTCTCCCCGACCACCGAGGTGCTCCTGGAGGAGTCCATCCTCGGCTGGAAGGAGTACGAGCTGGAGCTGATGCGCGACAAGAACGACAACGTCGTGGTCGTCTGCTCCATCGAGAACTTCGACCCGATGGGCGTGCACACCGGCGACTCGATCACCGTCGCGCCCGCGATGACGCTCACCGACCGCGAGTACCAGATCCTGCGGGACATCGGTATCGCCGTGATCCGCGAGGTCGGTGTCGACACCGGCGGCTGCAACATCCAGTTCGCGGTCAATCCCGAGGACGGCCGGGTCATCGTCATCGAGATGAACCCGCGCGTCTCCCGCTCCTCCGCGCTCGCCTCCAAGGCCACCGGCTTCCCGATCGCGAAGATCGCGGCCCGGCTCGCCGTCGGCTACACGCTGGACGAGATCCCGAACGACATCACGGAGAAGACCCCCGCGTCCTTCGAGCCCACGCTCGACTATGTCGTCGTCAAGGTGCCGCGCTTCGCCTTCGAGAAGTTCCCGGCCGCCGACGCCAGCCTCACCACCACCATGAAGTCGGTCGGCGAGGCCATGGCCATCGGCCGTAACTTCACCGAGGCACTCCAGAAGGCGCTGCGCTCGCTGGAGAAGCAGGGCAGCCAGTTCTCCTTCACCGGCGACCCGGGCACTCCGGCGGACAAGGACGCGCTGCTGGAGACCGCCAAGGTCCCCACCGACGGCCGGATCAACACCGTCATGCGGGCCATCAGGGCCGGCGCCACGCCCGAGGAGGTCTTCGACGCGACGAAGATCGACCCCTGGTTCGTCGACCAGCTTTTCCTGATCAAGGAGTACGCGGACGAGCTGGCCGGTGCCTCGAAGCTCTCGCCCGAGCTGCTCGCCGAGGTGAAGCGGCACGGCTTCTCCGACGCGCAGATCGCCGGGATCCGAGGTCTGCGCGAAGACGTGGTCCGTGAGGTCAGGCACGCGCTCGGAGTGCGTCCGGTCTACAAGACGGTCGACACCTGCGCCGCCGAGTTCGCCGCGAAGACCCCGTACTTCTACTCCTCGTACGACGAGGAGAGCGAGGTCGCGCCGCGCGAGAAGCCCGCCGTGATCATCCTCGGCTCGGGTCCCAACCGCATCGGCCAGGGCATCGAGTTCGACTACTCCTGTGTGCACGCCTCCTTCGCGCTGAGCGCGGCCGGCTACGAGACCGTGATGGTCAACTGCAACCCCGAGACCGTCTCCACCGACTACGACACCTCCGACCGGCTCTACTTCGAGCCGCTCACCCTGGAGGACGTCCTGGAGATCGTGCACGCCGAGACGCTCGCGGGACCGGTGGCCGGCGTCATCGTGCAGCTCGGCGGCCAGACGCCGCTCGGTCTCGCCCAGGCACTCAAGGACAACGGCGTACCGGTCGTCGGCACGCCGCCGGAGGCGATCCACGCCGCCGAGGACCGCGGCGCCTTCGGCCGGGTCCTCGAAGAGGCCGGGCTGCCCGCGCCCAAGCACGGCACCGCGACCACCTTCGCCGGGGCCAAGGCCATCGCCGACGAGATCGGCTATCCCGTCCTCGTACGGCCGTCGTACGTCCTCGGCGGCCGCGGCATGGAGATCGTGTACGACGAGGAGCGGCTCGCCACATACATCGCCGAGTCCACCGAGATCAGCCCCAGCCGTCCGGTGCTGGTCGACCGCTTCCTCGACGACGCCATCGAGATCGACGTCGACGCGCTGTACGACGGCACGGAGCTGTACCTCGGCGGCGTGATGGAGCACATCGAGGAGGCCGGCATCCACTCCGGCGACTCGGCGTGCGCGCTGCCTCCCATCACCCTCGGCGGCTTCGACATCAAGCGGCTGCGCACCTCCACCGAGGCGATCGCCAAGGGCGTCGGCGTCCGCGGTCTGATCAACATCCAGTTCGCGATGGCCGGAGACATCCTGTACGTCCTGGAGGCCAATCCGCGCGCCTCCCGGACGGTGCCCTTCACCTCCAAGGCGACCGCCGTACCGCTCGCCAAGGCCGCGGCCCGCATCTCGCTCGGCACCACCATCGCCGAGCTGCGCGAGGAGGGCCTGCTGCCCGCGCACGGCGACGGCGGCACGCTGCCGCTCGACGCGCCGATCTCCGTCAAGGAGGCCGTGATGCCGTGGTCCCGCTTCCGCGACATCCACGGCCGCGGAGTGGACACCGTCCTCGGCCCGGAGATGCGCTCCACCGGTGAGGTCATGGGCATCGACTCCGCCTTCGGCACGGCGTACGCCAAGTCGCAGGCCGGGGCCTACGGCCCGCTGCCCACCAAGGGCCGCGCCTTCATCTCCGTGGCCAACCGCGACAAGCGCTCGATGATCTTCCCGGCGCGCGAACTGGTCGCGCACGGCTTCGAGCTGCTCGCCACCTCCGGCACCGCCGAGGTCCTCAAGCGCAACGGCCTCAGCGCCACCGTCGTACGCAAGCAGAGCGAGGGCCCGGGGCCGGACGGTGAGAAGACCGTCGTCCAGCTCATCCACGACGGCGAGGTCGACCTCATCGTGAACACGCCCTACGGCACCGGCGGCCGTCTCGACGGCTACGAGATCCGTACCGCGGCCGTGGCGCGCGGCGTCCCGTGCCTGACGACCGTCCAGGCGCTGGCCGCCGCGGTCCAGGGCATCGACGCCCTCAACCACGGCGACGTCGGCGTCCGGTCCCTCCAGGAGCACGCGCGGCATCTGATCGCGGCCCGCGAGGACTGAGCCCTCCGGAGGACTGAGCCTTCCAGCAGCAGGCCCGAAGGGGGACACCGGAGCGGTGTCCCCCTTCTCATGAGGAAAGACACTCCATGTACCGATTCTTCTTCAGGCTGGTCTTCCGGCGGATGGACCCCGAGCGGGCCCATCGGCTGGCCTTCCGGTGGATCCGGCTCGCCGCCCGCGTCCCCGTCCTGCGCACCGTCCTCGCCGCCGTCCTCGCGCCGCGCTTCCAGGAGCTGCGCACCGAGGCGTTCGGCCTGCGGATGCACGGCCCCTTCGGGCTCGCCGCCGGTTTCGACAAGAACGCCGTCGCCGTCGACGGCATGTCGATGCTCGGCTTCGACCACATCGAGATCGGCACGGTCACCGCCGAGCCGCAGCCCGGCAATCCGCCGACCCGGCTCTTCCGCCTGGTGGCCGACCGCGCGCTGATCAACCGCATGGGCTTCAACAACGAGGGCTCCGCGGCGGTGGCGGCACGTCTCGCCGCCCGCCACGCGGTCTTCCGCACCACCGTCGGCGTCAACATCGGCAAGACCAAGGTCGTCCCCGAGAGTGAGGCGATCGGCGACTACGTCACCTCGACGGAGCGGCTGGCCGGCCACGCCGACTATCTCGTGGTCAATGTCAGCTCGCCGAACACTCCCGGACTGCGCAGCCTCCAGGCCGTCGAACTGCTGCGGCCACTGCTGACCGCCGTACGCGAGGCGGCCGACCGCACCGTCACGCACCGCCGCGTCCCGCTGCTCGTCAAGATCGCGCCCGATCTCGCCGACGAGGACATCGACGCCGTCGCCGATCTGGCCGTCGAGCTGGGCCTGGACGGCATCATCGCCACCAACACCACGATCGCGCGCGACGAGCTCGGGCTGGTGTCCGGCCCGGCGCTGACCGCCGAGACCGGCGGACTGTCCGGCGCGCCTCTCAAGGCGCGCTCGCTGGAGGTCCTGCGCCGGCTGTACGCGCGGGTGGGCGACCGGATCACGCTGGTCGGAGTCGGAGGCATCGAGAACGCCGAGGACGCCTGGCAGCGCATCCTCGCCGGTGCCACGCTGATCCAGGGTTACAGCGCCTTCATCTACGAGGGCCCGTTCTGGAGCCGTGCGATCCACAAGGGCCTCGCCGCGCGCCTGGCCGCCGGCCCCTACGCCACGCTCGCCGAGGCCGTCGGCGCCGACACCAGGAAGGCCACCGCATGAGCCCCACCAGCCCTCTGGAGCCCTTCGGCGCCCGCCTGCGCCGCGCCATGGACACCCGTGGTCCGCTCTGCGTCGGCATCGACCCGCACGGTTCGCTGCTCCGGGCGTGGGACCTGGACGACGACATCGCGGGCCTGGAGCGCTTCACCCGTACGACGGTCGAGGCCCTGGCGGACCGGGTCGCCGTACTCAAACCGCAGTCGGCGTTCTTCGAACGGTTCGGCTCGCGCGGCATCGCCGTGCTGGAGAAGGCCGTCGAGGAGGCGCGGGCGGCCGGTGCCCTGGTCCTGATGGACGCCAAGCGCGGCGACATCGGCTCGACGATGGCCGCGTACGCCGCGACCTATCTGGACCAGGACTCGCCGCTCTTCTCGGACGCGGTCACGGTCTCGCCGTACCTCGGCTTCGGTTCGCTGCGCCCGGCACTGGACGCGGCGGCCGGCTCCGGCGCCGGCGTCTTCGTGCTGGCCCTCACCTCCAATCCGGAGGGTGCCGAGGTGCAGCGCGCCACCGCGGCCGACGGCCGCTCGCTCGCCCAGCTCATGCTCGACCACATGGCCGCCGAGAACGCGGGCGCGTCACCGCTCGGGTCGGTCGGCGCGGTCGTCGGCGCGACCCTCGGCGACGCGGGCGTGGATCTCGCGATCAACGGACCGCTGCTCGCTCCCGGGATCGGCGCGCAGGGTGCGACTCCTCAGGATCTCCCCGGTGTGTTCGGCGCCGCGGTCGGCAATGTGGTCCCGAGCGTCAGCAGAGGCGTCCTGCGGCACGGTCCTGACACCGGCGCGCTGCGGGCCGCCGCGGAGCGCTTCGCCGACGAGGTGAGGACGGCCGTCGGCGCCGCGCGGTGAGGATTCGGCACCGCGTGGGACGCCCGATGACAGAGTTCTGAGAAGAAAAGCGGGCCAATATGCACGAAATGTCGCGGTCGATCGATGCTGACCAGGACTTTTCGTCTGTTCTCGCTGACTCAGGCGGCCTTGGCCGCTAGTCTCCGTCGAGAGCCAACGTGCAGTGCGTTGCCCGTTGCTCGCCTGGTGTGGGGCGATCAGGTCCCTCACCGGTCCGTATCCGACAGTTCGACATCCGAGGTGACGTAGGCGTGGCTCTTCCGCCCCTTACCCCTGAACAGCGCGCAGCCGCGCTCGAAAAGGCCGCCGCGGCTCGCCGGGAGCGGGCCGAGGTCAAGAATCGACTCAAGCACTCCGGCGCCTCCCTCCATGACGTCATCAAGCAGGGTCAGGAGAACGACGTCATCGGGAAGATGAAGGTCTCCGCCCTGCTTGAGTCCCTGCCCGGCGTGGGCAAGGTCCGCGCCAAGCAGCTCATGGAGCGGCTCGGTATTTCCGAGAGCCGCCGTGTGCGTGGTCTCGGCTCCAACCAGATCGCCTCCTTGGAGCGCGAGTTCGGCGGCGGTGGCGCCTGACGTTTCCGGGCACCCCCGGAAACCTGGATAATCGCTGCATGGCAGCAGAGGCACGACCGCGGCTGACCGTGCTCTCCGGCCCCTCCGGGGTCGGTAAGAGCACGGTCGTCGCCCATATGCGCAAGGTCCACCCCGAGGTATGGCTCTCGGTGTCGGCCACCACCAGAAAACCGCGCCCCGGCGAGCGCCACGGCGTCCAGTACTTCTTCGTCTCCGACGAGGAATTCGACAAGCTGGTCGCAAATGGTGAGCTGCTGGAATGGGCGGAGTTCGCGGGCAATCGCTACGGCACTCCGCGCCGGGCGGTCCTCGACCGCCTGGAGGCCGGCGAGCCGGTACTGCTGGAGATCGATCTCCAGGGCGCCCGGCAGGTCAGGGAATCGATGTCCGATTCCCGGCTGGTCTTCCTGGCTCCGCCGAGCTGGGACGAACTGGTGCGCCGCCTCACTGGCCGGGGCACCGAATCAGCCGAGGTGATCGAGCGCCGGCTGGAGGCCGCTCAGGTGGAGCTGGCCGCCGAATCGGAGTTCGATACGACGCTGGTCAACACCTCGGTCGAGGACGTCTCACGCGAGCTGCTAGCCTTGATGGCAGTTGCTTGATCTTCTGTGATTTCCTCGCACCTCGTGTGCTCCGGCGTCACCGGTGCCGAGTGTTCTCGGCGCCACCAGTCTTCTGACTGTTTTCCGTTTTCCTGAATTATCTTCGGAAGGTCCAGAGAGTGTCCTCTTCCATCACCACGCCCGAGGGCATCATCAACCCGCCGATTGACGAGTTGCTTGAAGCCACTGACTCGAAGTACAGCCTCGTGATCTACGCGGCCAAGCGCGCGCGTCAGATCAACGCGTACTACTCGCAGCTCGGTGAGGGCCTGCTGGAGTATGTCGGTCCGCTGGTGGACACCCATGTCCACGAGAAGCCGCTCTCGATCGCCCTGCGTGAGATCAACGCGGGACTGCTGACCTCCGAGGCCATCGAGGGCCCGGCCCAGTAGGCGCACACGCTCTTCATCCAGGCCCGGCAGCGCGACTGCCGGGCCTGTGGTGTGTCATGTGGTGGTGTCATGTCTGGGACGCAGGAGGGGAGACACGGTGGACAAGCCGAAGGTCGTTCTGGGGGTCGCGGGCGGGATCGCCGCGTACAAGGCGTGCGAGCTGCTGCGGCGGCTCACCGAATCCGGCCATGACGTACGGGTCGTACCGACCGATTCGGCCCTGCGTTTCGTCGGGGCCGCGACCTGGTCGGCCCTCTCCGGTCATCCGGTCTCCACCGAGGTCTGGTCCGACGTCCACGAGGTGCCGCACGTACGGATCGGGCAGTCCGCCGATCTGGTCGTCGTCGCTCCGGCCACCGCCGATCTGCTCGCCAGGGCCGCGCACGGTCTCGCCGGTGATCTGCTCACCAACACACTCCTGACCGCGCGCTGTCCCGTCGTGTTCGCACCGGCCATGCACACCGAGATGTGGGAGCACCCGGCCACCCAGGAGAACGTCGCGACGCTGCGCCGGCGCGGAGCCGTCGTCATCGAGCCCGCCGTCGGCCGTCTCACCGGCGTCGACACGGGCAAGGGCCGGCTTCCCGATCCCGGAGAGATCTTCGAGGTCTGCCGCCGGGTCCTGGCACGCGGCGTGTCCGGGCCCGACCTGGCCGGCCGCCATGTCGTGGTCAGCGCGGGCGGTACGCGCGAACCGCTCGATCCCGTGCGCTATCTGGGCAACCGCTCCTCGGGAAAGCAGGGATACGCGCTGGCCCGTACGGCGGCGGCCCGCGGAGCGCGGGTCACCCTGATCGAGGCCAACACCGGGATGACGGACCCCGCCGGAGTGGACGTGGTCCATGTCGGGACGGCCGTACAACTGCGTGAGGCCGTCCTGAAGGCCGCCGGTGAGGCCGATGCCGTGGTCATGGCGGCCGCCGTCGCGGACTTCCGGCCGGCGGTCTACGCCGAAGGCAAGATCAAGAAGAAGGACGGTGCGGAGCCCGCGCCCGTCGCGCTGGTCCGCAACCCGGACATCCTCGCCGAGATCTCCGCCGAACGGGCACGGCCGGAGCAGGTGGTCGTCGGCTTCGCCGCGGAGACGGACGATGTCCTCGCCAACGGCCGCCGGAAGCTTCTGCGCAAGGGATGCGACCTGCTGGTCGTGAACGAGGTGGGAGAGCGCAGGACATTCGGCGCCGAGGAGAACGAAGCGGTCGTGCTGGCGGCGGACGGCGGCGAGACACCTGTGCCGTACGGGCCCAAGGAGGCCTTGGCGGATGTCGTGTGGGATCTGGTGGTACCGAGGCTGGGCCGGGCGCGTACGGGAGAGGCCGGCGGCTGACCGCGACCGGGCGGGAACCGGCGTCCGGGCGCCGGACCGCGACGCGGCTTCCCGCTGCCGGGACGCGGGACGTATGAATTCTTTGTTGCGTCCCTTTCGCGGCGTTCCTTCGGATGTGTCGCTCCGATGGTCGAAACCCGATGAAACCCGGCGTAGTCATCTCTGGCCAGGGCCGATCGCCGTACCGCATAATGCAGTGCCGCGGGCGACGGGACTCCCACAGACCGAGACACCTGGCCCCGTGGTCCCATACGACCGATAAAGTGGTCGTGGACCGTCGCGGGGCCTGCAGCCTCCCGCCGGTCCGCCAATGATCAGCCAGCAGCCGCTGCAACCTCAGGGAGCGATGTGTCCCGCCGTCTGTTCACCTCGGAGTCCGTGACCGAAGGTCACCCCGACAAGATCGCTGACCAGATCAGCGACACCATTCTTGACGCGCTCCTCCAGGAGGACCCGTCCTCCCGGGTCGCCGTGGAGACCTTGATCACCACCGGTCTGGTCCATGTGGCCGGCGAAGTGACCACCAAGGCGTACGCGCCGATCGCCCAGCTTGTGCGGAACAAGATCCTGGAGATCGGCTACGACTCCTCGAAGAAGGGCTTCGACGGCGCCTCCTGCGGCGTTTCGGTGTCCATCGGCGCGCAGTCGCCCGACATCGCCCAGGGCGTCGACACGGCGTACGAGAAGCGGGTCGAGGGCGACGAGGACGAGCTGGACAAGCAGGGCGCCGGCGACCAGGGTCTGATGTTCGGCTACGCGTGCGACGAGACGCCCGAGCTGATGCCGCTTCCGATCCACCTGGCGCACCGGCTCTCGCGCCGCCTCTCCGAGGTCCGCAAGAACGGGACCATCCCGTATCTGCGTCCTGACGGCAAGACGCAGGTCACCATCGAGTACGACGGCGACAAGGCCGTCCGTCTCGACACGGTCGTTGTCTCCTCGCAGCACGCGTCCGACATCGATCTGGACTCGCTGCTCGCTCCCGACATCCGCGAGTTCGTCGTCGAGCATGTCCTCAAGGAGCTCATCGACGACGGCATCAAGCTGGAGACCGAGGGCTACCGCCTGCTGGTCAACCCGACCGGGCGCTTCGAGATCGGCGGCCCGATGGGCGACGCCGGCCTGACCGGCCGCAAGATCATCATCGACACGTACGGCGGCATGGCCCGCCACGGCGGCGGCGCCTTCTCCGGCAAGGACCCGTCCAAGGTCGACCGCTCGGCCGCGTACGCGATGCGCTGGGTCGCCAAGAACGTGGTGGCCGCCGGCCTCGCCTCGCGCTGCGAGGTCCAGGTCGCCTACGCGATCGGCAAGGCCGAGCCGGTCGGTCTCTTCGTCGAGACCTTCGGCACCGCCAAGGTCGACACCGAGAAGATCGAGCAGGCCATCGGCACGGTCTTCGACCTCCGTCCGGCCGCGATCATCCGCGACCTGGACCTGCTCCGCCCGATCTACGCGCAGACCGCGGCGTACGGCCACTTCGGCCGGGAGCTTCCCGACTTCACCTGGGAGCGCACGGACCGCGTGGACGCCCTGCGCGAGGCCGCCGGAGTCTGAGCCCCGGCCGCACCCGCTCACCACGACGGCCCCGGACCGCACGACGGTCCGGGGCCGTCCGGTGCCTGCCCGCCGCCGGGTTCCGTGGCCCGCGTTGTCAGTGCGGTCTGGTAGTTATGAAGCTGTGAGCAGCGACGACAAGCAGCCCGAGGATCCCGCCGGTGGCGGGCCCGAGCAGCTTGCGCTCATCCGCGAGAGCGTGCGGAAGGCCAAGGTGCCGCGGGCGAAGCCGCGGACCTGGCGCGGGGCCGCGCTGGCCGAGGAGCTGCCGGTCGCGCGGGTCGTGGTCAACAAGGGCGTGCTGCACCTCGACCAGTTCTTCGACTACGCCGTGCCGGCGGAGCTGGACGAAGCCGCGCGACCCGGAGTGCGGGTGCGGGTGCGATTCGGCGCCGGGGCGCACCAGGTGCGCGGCGGGCGGCGCGAGGGCGGCCGGCTGATCGACGGATTCGTCGTCGAGCGGCGAGCCGAGTCCGACTACGCGGGACCGCTCGCCGCGCTCGCCGGAGTGGTGTCGCCGGAGCCCGTGCTCGGCGCGGAGCTGCTCGCGCTGGCGCGGGCCGTCGCCGACCGCTACGCCGGCAGCCTGGCGGACGTGCTGCAGCTCGCGGTCCCGCCGAGGAACGCACGCGCCGAGTCGAAGCCCTCTCCGGAGCCGCTGCCGCCTCCGGCCGCGCCGGAGGCCGGGACCTGGGAGCGGTACGAGAAGGGAGCGGCGTTCCTCGACGCGCTCGCCGGAGGCGGCGCGCCGCGGGCCGTATGGACCGCGCTGCCCGGCCCGCACTGGGCGGACGAGCTGGCCCGGGCCGTGGCGGCGACGCTGGCCTCGGGGCGCGGCGCGCTTGTCGTCGTACCGGACGGGCGGGTCGCGGCGCGGCTCGACGCCGCGCTCAGGGCGCTGCTCGGCGAAGGCCGGCACGCACTGCTGACGGCCGAGGCCGGGCCGGAGAAGCGCTACCGGGAATGGCTCGCGGTACGGCGCGGCTCGGTGCGGGCCGTCGTCGGAACCCGTGCGGCGATGTTCGCGCCGGTCCAGGACCTCGGGCTGGTGGCCATCTGGGACGACGGCGACGGCAGCCACAGCGAGCAGCACGCACCGCAGCCGCACGCCCGGGAGGTGCTGCTGCTGCGCGCCGCTCACGACAAGTGCGGCTTTCTGCTGGGCAGTACGGGCTGCACGGTCGAGGCGGCCCAGCTTGTCGACACGGGCTGGGCGCTGCCGCTGGCGGCGGGACGGGAACAGGTGCGGGTGGCCGCGCCGCTGGTGCGGACCGTCGGCGACGGCGAACTGGCGAGGGACGAGGCGGCGCGCGCCGCCCGGCTGCCCAGCCTCGCCTGGCAGGCGGTCCGGGACGGGCTGAAGAGCGGACCGGTGCTGGTGCAGGTGCCCCGGCGCGGCTATGTGCCCCGGCTGGCGTGCGAGCGCTGCCGTACCCCGGCGCGGTGCCTGCGCTGCGCGGGACCACTGGAGGCCGCGGGGGAACGGGAGTTGCACTGCTCGTGGTGCGGCCGCGAGGAGCGGGACTGGCGCTGCCCGGAGTGCGGCGGTGCTCGGCTGCGCGCGCGGATCGTGGGTGCGCGCCGGACGGCGGAGGAGCTGGGCCGGGCCTTCCCGGCCGTTCCGGTCCGCACCTCGGGACGTGACCATGTGCTCGATTCCGTGCCGGGACGCCCCGCGCTCGTCGTCTCCACTCCCGGCGCGGAGCCGGTGGCCGAGGGCGGTTACGCGGCGGCGCTGCTGCTGGACGGCTGGGCGATGCTCGGGCGGCCGGATCTGCGCGCGGGAGAGGAGGCCCTGCGCCGCTGGATCCAGGCGAGCTCGCTGGTGCGCGGCCAGAGCGAGGGCGGCACGGTCGTCGTGATCGCCGAGCCGACGCTGCGGCCGGTGCAGGCGCTGGTGCGCTGGGATCCGACCGGGCACGCCCGGCGGGAGCTGGCGGAGCGGGCGGAGCTGGGATTTCCGCCGGTGTCACGGATGGCCACGGTGACCGGCCGGGCGGAGGTGGTCAGCGCGTTCCTGGCGACCGCCGGACTGCCGGGCGACGCGGAGGTGCTCGGGCCCGTGCCACTGCCGCTCGCGGAGCCGGGCAGGCCGCGCAGACCGGGCGATCCTCCACCGGGCGAGCACTGGGAGCGGGCCCTGCTGCGCGTCCCGCAGGGCAGCGGCGCCGCTCTGGCCGGTGCGCTGAAGGCGGCGCAGGCGGCGCGGCTGGCCAAGGGCGGCGGCGATCCGGTACGCGTGAGAATCGATCCACCGGACATCGGCTGAGGCCGGAGCGCCGCGCCGCCGCTGATACGGCGGCGGTCGCCGGCCGGAGGCGGTGCGGTCGTGCGGCTGCCGGCCGCACCGCCCCGTTCGTGTCGCCGCTCCCGGGCCTGTCCCTCGGTCTTCGCGGGCCGATCCGCGAAGGCCGGTCAGGAAGGACATGAGCGGCGGGCGGGTCAGCCGCCTCGTGGCCCGGGAAAGGCACCCGGGCGGGCTTCCTCACGGAGGGAGTGGCTGCTCGCCGTCGGCTGCGGCGGCATCGATCGCGCCGCGGGAACCGCGGGCACGGTGCCCGGTACCGCCGACAGCGGCGGCCGGGGCGCGGTGGTGTCCTGCGGGCGGTCCGCCTCGACCGTGTGGGGCTGCTGCGCGGCCCGCCGCGTGCCGTAACGCCGGTGCACCGCCTGCTTGGTGACACCGAGCGCCGAGCCCACCGCGTCCCACGAGAAGCCCAGCGAGCGGTCGAAATCCACTGCCGCGGTCACCAGGGTCTCGACGCTGTCCCTCAGCTCCTGCGCGAGGCGGACGGTCGGTGCCGGGGCTCTGCCGTACACGACGAATCCCGTGGACGGGCCCGAGCGGCGCGGGCGGTAGACATTGCCCAACTGGGCGGTGAGGGTACGCAGCGCGTCCACCTGGCGCCGGACCCGCTCGATGTCCCGCACCAACAGGTGCAGACTTGCCCGGGCTTGTGCGTCGTGGGTTGCGTGGTCGGCCATGAACAAGCCTCTCGAACCGGCGTTGAAAAGGATCCGGGCCGCACCGGTGCGGCCCGTACTGGTCAATCTCTCTTGACAACGCGCCACCCGGCGTTGTGGTCACGCTGCGGGGGCGTATCCGCATATGTGCGGGGCGCGCGGTCCGTCGTACGCCCCCCGAGCCAGGGGCCCATAGACTGGTGCGCTGCTCGATCACCGCACGTACCCGTCCGCGAGTACACACCAGTCCGAGAGGCAGTGAGCCACCGATGAAGCTCGTCTTCGCCGGCACCCCCGAGGTCGCCGTACCCGCCCTGGACGCACTCATCGCCTCCGACCGGCACGATGTCGTAGCCGTCGTGACCCGGCCCGACGCGCCCGCCGGGCGCGGACGCAGGCTGGTCGCCAGCCCGGTCGCGCAGCGCGCGGAGGAGGCCGGTATCGAGGTGCTCAAGCCGGCGAAGCCGCGCGACGAGGACTTTCTGGCGCGGCTGCGCGAGATCGGCCCCGACTGCTGTCCCGTCGTCGCGTACGGCGCGCTGCTGCCCAGAGTCGCCCTCGACGTGCCCGTCCACGGCTGGGTGAATCTGCACTTCTCGCTGCTGCCCGCCTGGCGCGGCGCCGCACCCGTGCAGCACGCCGTCCTGGCGGGCGACGAGATGACCGGCGCCGCCACCTTCCAGATCGAGGAAGGGCTGGACTCGGGCCCCGTGTACGGCGTGATCACCGAGCGGGTACGGCCCTCCGACACCAGCGGCGATCTGCTGACCCGGCTGGCCTTCGCCGGCTCCGGGCTGCTCGCCGCGACGATGGACGGAATCGAGGACGGCTCCCTCAAGCCCGTACCGCAGCCCACCGAAGGCATCTCGCTCGCGCCGAAGATCACCGTCGAGGACGCGCGGGTGGAGTGGTCGGCGCCGGCGCTCCGGGTGGACCGGGTCGTCCGCGCCTGCACACCCGCGCCCGGCGCCTGGACCGTGTTCCGCGCGGAGCGGCTCAAGCTGGTCCATCTGGCACTGCTTCCCGGACGTACGGAACTGGCGCCCGGCGAGCTGGCCGTCGGCAAGAACAACGTGTACGCGGGCACCGGCTCCCACGACGTCGAGCTGCTCTGGGTCCAGCCGCAGGGAAAGAAGCCGATGCGCGCCGCCGACTGGGCGCGAGGCGTACGGATCGCCCCGGGCGAACGGCTCGGCGCGGCGGACGTACGCTGAGAGGGATCGACTCTTCTCACCGCGGAGCACCTTTGAACGAGCAGGCCCCTCGCCGTCCCGCCAAGCCGTATCGCCGCCCCAAGAAGGATCCCGTGCGGATTCTCGCCTTCGAGGCGCTCAGGGCCGTCGACGAGCGGGACGCGTACGCGAATCTCGTGCTGCCGCCGCTGCTCAGGAAGGCCCGGGAGAAAGGCGATTTCGAGACCCGGGACGCGGCCCTCGCCACCGAGCTGGTGTACGGGACGCTGCGCCGGCAGGGCACCTATGACGCGATCATCTCGGCCTGCGTCGACCGGCCGCTGCGCGAGGTCGATCCGCCGGTGCTCGACGTACTCGCGCTCGGCGCGCACCAGCTCCTGGGCACCCGGATCCCGACCCATGCCGCGGTCTCCGCGAGCGTGGAGCTGGCCCGGGTGGTGCTCGGCGACGGACGCGCCAGATTCGTCAACGCGGTGCTGCGGAAGATCTCGCAGGACGACCTGGACACCTGGCTGGAGCGGGTCGCGCCGCCGTACGACGAGGACGCCGAGGACCATCTCGCGGTCGTCCACTCGCATCCGCGCTGGGTGGTCTCCGCGCTCTGGGACGCGCTGGGCGGCGGCCGTGCAGGTATCGAGGATCTGCTGGAGGCCGACAACGAACGGCCGGAGGTGACCCTGGTCGCCAGGCCCGGCCGCGCCACCACCGATGAGCTGATGGACGCGCTGGGCGAGGAGTCCGGGCTGCCGGGACGCTGGTCGCCGTACGCGGTACGGCTCGCGGAGGGCGGCGAACCGGGAGCCCTCGACGCCGTCCGCGACGGGCGGGCCGGAGTCCAGGACGAGGGCAGTCAGCTTGTCGCGGTCGCCGTCGCCAACGCGCCGCTGGACGGCCCCGACAGGCGCTGGCTCGACGGCTGCGCGGGACCCGGCGGCAAGGCGGCGCTGATGGCCGCGCTGGCCGCCGGACGCGGCGCCTCGCTGCTGGCCGCCGAGAAGCAGCCACACCGGGCGCGGCTCGTCGAACGCGCGCTCGCCGGGAATCCCGGCCCCTATCAGGTGATCACCGCGGACGGCACCCGCCCGCCATGGGTCCCGGGATCCTTCGACCGGGTGCTGGTCGATGTGCCCTGCTCGGGCCTCGGCGCGCTGCGGCGCAGGCCGGAGGCGCGCTGGCGGCGGCGGCCCGAGGACCTGGAGGGCTTCGCGCCGCTCCAGCGCTCGCTGCTGCGGGAGGCGCTCAGCGCGGTACGGGTGGGCGGTGTCGTCGGATACGCGACCTGTTCACCGCATCTCGCCGAGACCCGGGTCGTCGTCGAGGACGTGCTCAAAGGACGCGGCGGCCCGGCCGCCGAGGCCGAGTGGATGGACGCCCGGCCGCTGATGCCCGGTGTACCGGCGCTGGGAGACGGCCCGGACGTCCAGTTGTGGCCGCATCTCCACGGTACGGACGCGATGTATCTGGCGCTGCTGCGTCGCACGGCCTGACCTCTCGGTCGGCGCCGGGGCCGCGGCGGGACGGGACGGCCCCGGCGCGGGCGCGGAAACGCGCGGATTGCGCGGACTGTGCCCCTGCCGCCCGGCATTGGTCCGTACCGAGGTCCGCATCGGTGTCGGGAAGTGGTCCGGAGCATGGCAGGCTTGGCACATGGCCCAGATCAACCCCAGCATCCTGTCCGCCGACTTCGCGCGTCTCGCCGAGGAGGCCAAAGCCGTCGACGGCGCCGACTGGCTCCATGTCGATGTCATGGACAACCACTTCGTGCCCAATCTGACCCTGGGCGTGCCGGTGGTCGAGGCGCTCGCGCGGGCGACGGACATCCCGCTGGACTGCCATCTGATGATCGAGGCTCCGGACCGGTGGGCTCCGCAGTTCGTCGAGGCGGGCGCGGGTTCGGTGACCTTCCACGCGGAGGCCGCCGCCGCCCCCGTACGGCTCGCGCGCGAGATCCGCGCCAAGGGCGCCAGAGCGTCCATGGCGCTGAAGCCGGCGACGCCCGTCGAGCCGTACGAGGATCTGCTTCCCGAGCTGGACATGCTGCTGATCATGACCGTCGAGCCGGGCTTCGGCGGGCAGGCGTTCCTGGACATCATGCTGCCCAAGATCCGCCGTACCCGGGAGCTGATCTCCAAGCACGGTCTTGAGCTGTGGCTCCAGGTCGACGGCGGGGTCTCGGCCGGCACGATCGAGCGATGCGCGGAGGCGGGCGCCGATGTCTTCGTCGCCGGCTCCGCGGTGTACGGGACGGACGATCCGGCGGCCGCGGTACGCATGCTGCGCAACCAGGCGGACGAGGCCACGGCAGCCTCTTCCTGGGCGTGCGGCCACTGAGCCACAGGAACGTGAACGGGACCCATCGGGGCTGATCAGGGGCCGCTGGATCTGACAGGATGGACAGCGAATCCCGAGTATGCGCAGCAGTGAGGAGACAGCGGTGTCTGGTATGGCGGCGGGTCGACCAGCCCTGCGGATGGGACCCGCGGAGCTGGTGCAGGCGGCGGCCATGGCCCGTCGCTTCTACCTGGAAGGCAAGTCCAAGATCCAGATCGCGGAGGAGTTCGGCGTCAGCCGCTTCAAGGTGGCGCGGGTCCTGGAGACGGCGCTGGAGCGCGATCTCGTGAGGATCGAGATCCGCGTGCCCGCCGAACTGGACGCGGAACGCTCCGACGCGCTGCGCGCCCGCTACGGCCTGCGGCACGCGGTGGTCGTCGAGTCGCCGGCGGAGGGCACGGAAGAGTCGCCCGACCCGGAGAACCTGGGCGAGGTCGCCGCCGATCTGCTGGGCGAACTGGTGACCGAAGGCGATGTGCTCGGTCTGGCCTGGGGCCGGTCCACGATCCATATGGCGGCCGCGCTCGACCGGCTGCCGCCTTGTACGGTCGTCCAGCTCACCGGTGTGTACGACGCCGGCACGGCCGAGCGCGGCTCGGTCGAGGCGGTCCGGCGGGCCGCGCAGGTGTCCGGGGGAGAGGCGCACCCCATCTACGCTCCGATGCTGCTGCCCGACACGGCGACCGCCGCCGCGCTGCGCGCCCAGCCCGGTATCGCGCGCGCCTTCGAGTACTTCGACAAGGTCACGGTCGCGGCCGTCTCCATCGGGTCGTGGGAGGCGGGCATCTCCACCGTGCACGACATGCTCACCGACGAGGAGCGCGGCCACTACGCCTCGCTCGGTGTCGCCGCCGAGATGTCCGCGCATCTCTTCGACGCGGAGGGCCGGCGGGTCGGCCGCGATCTCGGCGAGCGCTGCATCACGGTCGAGGCCGACCGGCTGCGCCGTATCCCGGAGGTCGTGGCGATCGCGGGCGGGCTGCGCAAGGCCGAGGCGATCGGGGCCGTGCTCCGCTCGGGACTCGTCACCAGCCTGGTCACCGACACCGTCGCCGCGGATTTCCTGCTGACGCGGTTCACGCCGGCGCCCCGGCCCGCGCTGGAGCGCCGCGACCCGGACGGCGACTGACCGACCGGGCGCGCTCGGACTTCCGAGCGGCTCACCGAGCGGGTCACCGGTCTCCAGTGCACCCGTGAGCCGCTCACCGCCATGACGGGCGGTGCTTCGGGTAGGCTCCACGAGTAAGGCAGGTTCTCCTGTCTGACGCGGAGCCCCCACCTCTCTTCGGAGAACAGAAGATCGTGGGGGCGTTTTTCTGTGTCCTTCGTGAGAGCGACCTGCGCCGTTTCATCTGGAAAATGGTCATTATGCGTTTCCTTGAGCCCGGCACCGGTCAGCTTCTGCCGAATCCTTCCGTGCCTTACGACCTCACCTACGACGATGTGTTCATGGTGCCGAGCCGTTCGGCCGTGGGCTCGCGGCAGGGTGTGGACCTCTCCTCGCCCGACGGCACCGGTACGACCATCCCGCTCGTCGTCGCGAACATGACCGCGATCGCGGGCCGCCGGATGGCCGAGACCGTCGCCCGGCGCGGCGGGCTCGTCGTCATCCCGCAGGACATCCCGATCGAGGTCGTCGCCGATGTCGTCTCCTGGGTCAAGTCCCGCCATCTGGTCCTTGACACGCCGATCGTCCTCGCGCCCGCCCAGACCGTTGGTGACGCGCTGTCCCTGCTGCCCAAGCGGGCGCACGGCGCGGGTGTTGTGGTGGACGAGGAGAGGCGGCCCGTCGGGATCGTCACCGACCACGATCTGACCGGCGTCGACCGCTTCACCCAGCTCTCCGAGGTCATGTCGAAGGATCTGCTGCTGATCGCGGCGGACATGCACCCGCGTGAGGCGTTCAACACCCTCGACAACGCCAACCGCAAGCTCGCGCCGGCCATCGACGCCGACGGCGGGCTGGTGGGCATCCTCACCCGTAAGGGCGCCCTGCGCGCGACGCTCTACACGCCGGCCACCGATGCCCGGGGCACGCTGCGGATCGCCGCCGCCGTGGGCATCAACGGCGATGTCGCGGGCAAGGCCAAGCAGCTTCTCGACGCGGGCGTCGACACGCTCGTCGTCGACACGGCGCACGGCCACCAGGAGTCGATGATCGCCGCCGTCAAGGCCGTGCGCGCGCTCGACCCGCAGGTGCCGGTCGTCGCGGGCAACATCGTCGGCGCCGAGGGTGTACGCGATCTCGTCGAGGCCGGCGCGGACATCATCAAGGTCGGTGTCGGACCCGGCGCCATGTGCACCACGCGCATGATGACCGGCGTGGGCCGGCCGCAGTTCTCCGCCGTGCTGGAGTGCGCCGCCGAGGCGAAGAAGTACGGCAAGCACGTATGGGCCGACGGCGGGGTCCGGCATCCGCGCGATGTCGCCATGGCACTCGCCGCCGGCGCGTCCAATGTCATGATCGGATCCTGGTTCGCCGGTACGTACGAGTCCCCGGGTGATCTTCAGCAGGCCGCCGACGGACGCCTCTACAAGGAATCGTTCGGCATGGCCTCCGCCCGCGCGGTGCGTAACCGTACGAGCGAGGAGTCGGCGTACGACCGCGCCCGCAAGGCGCTGTTCGAGGAGGGCATCTCGACCTCGCGGATGTTCCTCGACCCGTCCCGCCCCGGTGTCGAGGACCTGATCGACTCGATCATCGCCGGAGTGCGGTCCTCCTGCACCTACGCCGGAGCGAACTCTCTGGAGGAGTTCGCGGAGAAGGCGATCGTCGGGGTCCAGAGCGCCGCCGGATACGCCGAGGGAAAGCCGCTGCACGCGAGCTGGAGCTAGCTTGATCTTTAACCTGTGCGGCGTGGACGCGGGGTCGTTGACTTCTTCGTGCGTTGCTTCGCGGAGCCTGGTTTGCCAACTGTGTGCACGTCATA
>NZ_JARBAE010000017.1:0-139681 GCF_033795305.1 Streptomyces sp. AK02-01A | reverse complement strand
TTTTATTTTTTTTTTTTTTAAGTTTAACGGCACCACTGAAATCGTACGAAGGTTATTGGTTGGCAACGTCACATGTGTATAAGATCCCACTCGACAGGTGAGGTGGCCATGGCTTTACGGTTCATCGGAATCGACCCCGCCGCCGACACTAGCGGTACCGGCTCGCCGACAGTCGCGACCGACCATGCGCGTCTGACCTGGCTCAAGAGCAGCTACAGCGGATCGGGCGGCGGAGACTGCGTCGAGGTCGCAGTCTCCCTCTCGACAGTGCATGTCCGCGATTCGAAGAACGTACCGGGCCCCATACTTCGAATCGCCATGGACAAGTGGCCGACCTTCGTCTCCTTCGTAAGTAACGGAGACGACGTTGCCGTCCGAAATCCGCCTGTCAGATGATCGGCCCCACCCCACGTACGACGGCTGTGGGGCCCCTACGAACTCTGTCGCACAAGGCCGCCAAACCACTCAACAGGTGGGACACCCCATGACACTGCGATTCATCAGCAACAGCTCCGACGCCGACACCTACGGTTCGCCGACGCTCGTGGCCGAGCACGCCCAACTTGCCTGGTTCAAGAGCAGCTACAGCGGTTCGGACGGCGGCAACTGCATCGAGGTGGCCCTCGCACCACGCACAGTCCACATCCGCGACTCAAAAACGGTACACGGACCCGCACTCCGGGTCTCTCCTGAACGATGGAGCGCATTCGTCTCCTACGCGAGGGATCACTGAAAACCCACCGATGACCAACGGCTAGGGTCCCCGCATGGGGAACTTCGCGCGTACGCGCCTGGCGGCATGCGCTGCGGCTGGGATGGTCCTGGTCGCCGGACTGGGGATCAGGGCCGTCGCGACCGGAGATGTCGCCAAGTACGCGGGCGACGCGCTCTACACCGTGCTCATCCAGGCGCTCGTGGTGCTGCTCGCTCCACGAGTGCGGCCGCTGGTCGCCGCCTCGGTCGCGCTCGCGTTCAGCTACGCCGTCGAACTGCTTCAGCTCACCGGCGTGCCCGCCGAGTTGGCCGCGCGGAGCCTCGCCGCGCGGCTCGTCCTCGGTTCCACTTTCAACGCGCCTGACCTGCTGTGGTACGCGGTAGGCGCCGGATGCGCGGGGCTCGTGCACAGGACGCTGATGTTCCGGGGCCCCTCGCCCGTGGCGTGAGGCCCCGGAACCGGTCAGTAAGACGGCCGCCAACTCCGGAGCACGGTCACATATGCCGGAGCACGGTCAGATGCCGCAGTTGGGCGCGGACCAGAAGCGGCTCGGCCGGTGGTCGACATGTGCGTGGTCGTTGTGGTCCGGATAGCCAGGGCCGAGGATTCCGTTGAAGCCGTGGTTACGGGCCTGCTGGGCCAGCGTGCAGAGAGAGTGCGGCCCCGAGCCCAGGTCGGCGGCGTCACCGTAGAGATGGCGGCTGCTCGACGCGCCGCCGACCGAGCTGTTGCACGCCTGCGAGCGGAAGCCGCTGGTCACCCGGAGCGGCTGGTCACCGAGCGCGTGCCGGAGCGCTTCCAGCTTCCACATCGTGCGCAGCGCGTTGGACTTGGCGGTGGCGGCGTCCACCGCTCCCCCGGCCCAGGTGGTGTTGCAGTCGTTCAGCTCGGCGTAGCTGAAGTGGATCGGTGTGCAGTCGTCGTCCTGGAGCGCGTAGAGCTGGTTGAACGTGGCCGGGCCCGCAACGCCGTCGGCCGCCAGCCCGTAGGCGGACTGGAAGCGCTGGACGGCGGCGGCGGTGGCCGGGCCGTAGGCGCCGTCGACGGCGAGCACGCCGCCGCTTCCCGGATAGCCGGCCACGCGGATCTGGAGCTGAGTGACATCGGCGCCCGAGGCGCCCTGTGAGAGCGACCGCGACCAGGTGTAACAGCCGTCGGCGTGCGCCGAGCCGGCCGTGACGAGCGTCCCGGCCCAGGCGAAAGACATGGTCATGACAAGACTGAGCAGGAGTCGTGCGGTGCGACGAAGCATCGGATCTCCCTGTGGACAGTGACATGTAGAGCCGAGACTGGCCCAACGGTCGACGCGCGTCAACCGTGTCCCTGGAAGGGCCCGGTCCCCGTCGGCGCGCCGACGGGGACCTCCCGAGGTACGCCTCAGTCGTTCGGGACGGTCTCGTAGCGCGGAGTGTTCTCCGCCATCTGCCGCAGCGCGTCCTTGCGGTCGCGCTTCGAGAGGCGGTCGATGTACAGATACCCGTACAGATGGTCGGTCTCGTGCTGGAGGCAGCGCGCGAAGTAGCCCGTGCCGCTCACCTTGACCGGACGGCCCTTGGCGTCCTGGCCGCGGACCACCGCGTAATCCGGACGTGGCAGCGCGGCGTACGCCGTCGGCACGGACAGGCAGCCCTCGTTGGAGTCGTCAAGATGACGCTCCTCAGGCGGCAGTTCGTCCAGCACCGGGTTGCAGATGGCGCCGACATGGCGCACGCCGTCGTCGTCCGGGCAGTCGTAGACGAAGACCTTGAGGTCCACGCCGATCTGGTTGGCGGCCAGGCCCACGCCCTCGGCCGTGTGCTGGCTGGCGAACATGTCGTCGATCAGCGCGGCGAGCTTGTCGTCGAACTCCGTGACGTCCTGGCACTCCCGGTGGAGCACGGGGTTCCCGACGACGGTGATCGGGCGGGACGTGCCGCGCTCGCGGTGCGCCAGCTCGCGCGCCTCGGCGTCCTCCGTGTCCACGACGAACCCGTGCTCATCCACGGCGGATCCGTCCTCCGGCTCCGCCCCGGAGGCTCCACTGTCGATCCGCTGGTCCGTCTCCTGCTGCGCCATGTCCGCAGTACGCCTTCCTCGGTTCCCGATGCTGCCTGCACGATGTGCCCGTACAGCCTAACGGCCTGCCCAACGATAGAGAGCGGGCTCACGACGCCCCGCGATTCCGCTCGCGGCGTGGTCGTTCCGTCACCGAGGCCCGCGTCGGCTCACTCTCCGGCGTGGGAGGCCGTAGCGGCGGCGCTCAGCAGACTTCTTCGAGATCGCGCCACTCGCGGGTGTCCGGACTGTCGGCGACCCAGCCGTCGAGCAGGCCGCGGACCAGTCCGGGCGGCGCGGCGATGCCGCATTCGCGCTCCGGCGCCCACAGTTCACCGGCCGTACGGTGACCCAGCGGTCCCGGATGGCCCGGCTCGCTGTGGTCGTGCGGGTCGAGATGTTCGCCGTCGCCCTCGGCGCTCGGCATGCGGCTCTCCGAACAGGCCCGGCAGAGCAGACGGACGGAGGACGACCAGTCCTCGGCCGCGAATCCGGCGTCGGCGGCCAGCCGCTCCAGGGCGTCCCGGTCCTCCTCGGTCGCGGCCTCCAGCAGCACCACCCAGGTGGGCACGGGCGAGGGAGCCCACAGCTCGATCTCGTCGAACACGGGATACGCCCTGGTGGCGCCGTCCGAGGCGGCGGCCGTGGTGCGCTCGCCGTTCGGTACGCCGTCGTGCAGGACGACCTCACCCCAGCGGCGGCCCGACGACGGCAGCGGAATCGACAGCACCTCGATCCTGGCCGGGTCGAGCCTGCGGCCCCACACGACCTCGGCCTCACCCTCGGGCGAGAGCCGGACCGCCGCACTGCCCAGCTCCATACCGTCCGGCTCGGCGTTGGCCTCGACGCTGTGCGGATTGCCCGGCACCTTCAGGCCGTACGCCTGCCAGGCGCGGCGGGCCAGCGGCCAGTCCTGGAGCGCGGTGGCGGCGATCCCGACGTTCCACCAGTCCGGCGCGCCGGTCTCCTTGTCCAGCAGGGCGACGGCGCGCAGTCCGGCGGCGCGCGCCTGCTCCCAGTCGTGCCGGAACTTGTGCAGCAACGCCAGGTTGAACCAGGACTCGGAGAGCCAGGGCTCCAGATCCGCCGCTCGGGTGAGAAGCGCGCCCGCGTCCTCGTACCGGCCGTCACCGATCAGCGTGAACGCGCGGTCGGTGGCCTGCCTCCAAGAGGCGGAGGGCCGATGCCGTACCTTCCCGAAGATCCTCACGATTCCCGCCTGCCGGTCGCTCGGGTCAGTGCCCCCGGACACACTCTTCTTCGCATCCAACCATGCTCGGTCGGACGCCCGCTCATTACCCATGGGTTACCCTGCCCCACCAGGGGCCGGGCCGCCTCGGGACAGGACCCGCGCCAGAGATTCCACCACTTCGGGCTGGTAGTCGTGCCCCGTCCCGAGCCGCAGCCTCTCCAGTGCGCTGAGCGGACCACTCGCACTGGCACTTTCCCCGGTCAGGTCGTCGTACGCATTGACGGCGCGGACAATCCGGGCGGGCAACGGCTGCTCGCGGTACGGATCCGCCTGCCGCTCCACCACCACCGCGACGGCGGCCGGGACGCCCGTCTGGCGGACCACGGCGCCACCGAGCAGGGCGATACGCCGCTGCTCGGCGAACGGCAGCAGTGCGGTGGCGCCCTCGGGCACCGGGTCGACGAGGGAGAGCTGGCCGATGTCGTGCATCAGCGCGGCGTACTCCAGGACGGTCAGCTCGGAGCCGGAGAGGCCCAGCTCACGGCCGACCGCCCGGCTCAGCTCGGCGACCCTGCGGGCGTGTCCGTGCGGCGTGTAACCGGCGATCTCGGTGGCGCGCGCGAGCGAGGCGATGGTCTGCCGGTAGGTCGTCCGCACCGCGGCGTACCGGCGGAAGGAGACCTGGGTCAGCAGCAGCGGCACGCAGAACACCGGTAGCGCCCACAGGCCCGCGACGGCGGCGGCGAGCGCGATCACCACTCCGGTGGCGCACACGGCGGAACCGATGTGCAGCAGCGCCCGCAGCTCGTCACGGAGCAGAGGACCGAAGGGATGGCGGGTGCGGGCCCGCAGTATCAGCGCGGCCAGGACGGCGTCGCAGAGCGCGGTGAGTACCAGCAGCAGTAGCAGCAGCAGCGCGTAGAAAGGCCCTTCACCGCACCGCTCCCGCAGGTCCTCCGCGTTGTAGAGCGGCTGGAAGCAGAGGGCCGCGAAGCCGACGGTGAGGATCCGCCGGGCCATGTGGTCGAGTGCGGGCCCGCGGCCCCGGGCCACATGCGGTACGGCACCGGCGAGCGCGGCCGCGACGACGACGGCGACGGTCTGGAGCACGCCGTGGGTGGTCGCGCGGCCGGCGTTCTCTCCGAGCAGCGCGTACGCGAGCGCACCGGCCGCTCCGAGCGGCGCGGGCTCCCGCTCTCCGGGAAGCGCGCCCCACCGGGCCAGCTCACCGACGAGGATGAGCACACCGAAGGCGAGCGCGGTACGGGGTTCGACGAGACCGTGCCAGAAGGTGTCACCGAGAGCGGCGACGGTCAGCAGCCCTCCGGCCGCGTACACCCCGACCACGGTCAGAGGCACCGTCTCCCTCCTGCCGGGCACCGGCCGGGACGCGGTCGCCGTCATCCGCGACCGCCGCGAGGTGTCCGGCCGGCCGCCGGGACGTTTCCGCGCTGCTCCGGCGCCCGCACCGGGACCTGGTTCCATAACGCGCTCGCCGTCGGCCCGGTGTTCTCGTCGTCCGCCGTGACCGCCGTCTGCCAGCCGTGCCGGTCCAGGGCCCGCACCAGCGCGCTGACCATCTCCGGGTCGAACTGCGTCCCGGCGCACCGCTCCAGCTCCGCCACCGCGGTGTGCACCGGCCGTCCTCGCCGGTACGAGCGGGTCGAGGTCATCGCGTCGAAGGCGTCGGCCACGGCCACCACCCGGGCGAACTCCGGGATCTGCGGGCCGGCGAGACCGTACGGATAGCCGCTGCCGTCCAGCCGTTCGTGATGGTGCAGGATCGCCGCTCGCGCCTCTCCCAGGAATCCGATGCCGCGCACCATCTCGTGTCCGTACTCGGGATGCAGCTCGATCACTCGTCGCTCCTCGGGCGTCAGCGGCCCGTCCTTGCGCAACACCCGCGTCGGGACGCCGAGTTTGCCGACGTCATGGAGGATGCCGGCGAAGCGCAGCACCTCGATCCGCTCCCGCTCCATGCCCAGCTCATGGCCGATCATCACGGAGGCGTGTCCGACCCGCTCGCTGTGGCCGCGGGTGTATTTGTCCTTGATGTCGACGGCCTGGACGAGCGCTCTGATGGTGGCCTGGTGAGCGGCGCGCTCGCGGTGGTACTGGGCGAAGACCCAGGAGGAGATGTACATCGGCAGCAGCACGAAGAGCGCGGCGGGCGGACCGTACGGGCTGCGCCACAGGACGGCCATCATCAGCCCGGCGAGGCCGTGCGCGACATGCGGAGCGAGTGAGCGCGACAGCAGTCCGCGCCAGGCGGTGCGCAGCGGCAGCCGCTCCGCGGTGGCGAGGATGCCGCCGTCCAGCGCGGACAGCACCAGACAGAAGGCCAGGGCCGCGGCGCCGGCCGGCAGCAGGACATACGGGAAGTCGGGCGTCTTGAGCCCGTATCCGCCGCCGCCGAGCGCGACCGGCCCGCCGAAGAACACCTGGGCCCGCGCCGCCGCCCAGGTGGCCACGGTGAGCTGCGCCGCGCGCCAGATCCGCCGTGCGCTCTTCGGGCGCTGTTCGACCCGGCCGATCAGCGCTCCGGGAACGGCGACCAGCGCGGCGGCGGCCGGCGGCAGCAGAAAGGCCGCGGCGAGCAGCACGGGAAAGAACGATCCGGCCATGACCGGTGCGGAGCCGCTCAGCAGGCGGCCCCGGAAGCGGCAGCGGGCCGGCATCTCGCAGAAGGCGTACAGCGCGGCGAGCAGGGCCAGGGCCCGCCAGGGCGTACCGGGACGCAGCACCGGGAGGACACAGGCGACCGCGCAGACTCCGACGCCCAGGATGTATACGCGTGCCCCACCCGGTATGGCCCTCACCCGTCCCCGCCCCTTCTCGGTCCCGCCCCGAAACAGAGGGTCAGGCTAGCGAGTTGGCGAGCGTTCAGCGGTCGTACGAAGACGATTCGCACCATCGGGTGACGGCGGTGTTACGCACGGAGGCTTGTGCGTGTATGTACGCGCCTGTGTGCCGCGCGACGCGCGGCACACAGGTCCGTTACTCCTTGGCGACGCCCGGAAGATCCGCGCCGGCCGTCGACACTTCCTTGTCCGGCACGGCCTGGCCCGACCTGATCAGATCGATCCGGCCCATGACCTTGGCCCGCAGATCCGTCGGTACGTCGTCCTGCCCGCAGCACCGCTTGACCAGCTTCTTCACGGCCTGCTCAAGTCCGTACTTCTCCAGGCATGGCGAGCATTCCTCGAAATGCACCTCGAACTTGGTGCAGTCACTGTCGGGCATCTCATGGTCGAGGAACTCGTAAAGGTGGTCGAGAACCTCGGCGCAATCCGTCTCATGCGGCTCTCCGCAGCTCATGAGTCCGAACCTTTCCGATCGTCCGACGACTCTCCGACACCCGCCGGGACAAGCCCGCGGTCACGGGCGTAATCCTCCAGCATGCCGCGAAGCTGACGGCGGCCGCGGTGCAGTCGCGACATCACCGTACCGATGGGTGTTCCCATGATGTCCGCGATCTCCTTGTACGCAAAGCCCTCTACGTCCGCGAGATAGACCGCGATGCGGAACTCCTCGGGGATCGCCTGCAGTGCGGACTTCACATCGGAGTCCGGGAGGTGGTCGAGCGCCTGCGACTCGGCCGAGCGCAGCCCCGTCGACATGTGCGACTCGGCGCGGGCGAGCTGCCAGTCCTCGATCTCCTCGGCGGCGCTGCGCTGAGGCTCGCGCTGCTTCTTGCGGTACGAGTTGATGAACGTATTGGTGAGGATGCGGTACATCCAGGCCTTGAGGTTGGTGCCCTCGCGGAACTGGTGGAAGGAGGCGTACGCCTTGGCATAGGTCTCCTGCACGAGGTCCTCGGCATCGGCCGGATTGCGCGTCATGCGCAGCGCGGCCGAGTACATCTGGTCGAGGAAGCCCAGCGCATCCCGCTCGAAGCGGGCGTTGCGCTCGGCAGCGCTCTCTTCGATGTGGCCGTCATCGGTCCCTGTGACCGGACCCACCTCCTCCAACGCTGTGGTGGCTCCGAATGCGGACCCACTCGAATCGGAGAATAGTCGACCTTGTGGCGACGCGGCCTGTCGGTCCGTCCCGCCGGCCGCCCGCACGGTGGCGGCCTTCGGCGCGGAAAGCACCGTCCACTCCAGGTCAGCGGCCTCTGAGCGGCGCGGGCAGATGGTCGAACCCATGCGACGGACTCCCTCTCGATGCTCTCTCACTGATATTTCTCACAACAGTGGCCCCACGCTCGTCATTCCCGGAGGGCGCCGAGCCAGCGCGTCACGCCTTCGGTGAGGATGCCCAGGGCCTCGTCACCCGAGATGGGAGCCCTTTTCGCTACGGCGAAACCATGATCGGCGGCCGGCACCTCCAGGAGTTCGTAGGCGCCGCCGGGGAATTCGGCGGGCTTGCCGAAGGGATCGTTTCCGCCCTGGACGACCAGGCTCGGCACACCTGACTCCAGCAGCTCGGCGGCCCGGGACTTCTCCGGCCTACCCGGCGGATGCAGCGGGAAGCTCAGAGCGAGTACGGCGCGGGCGCCCAGCTCGCGCGCCGTGCGGCAGGCCACACGCGCTCCGGCGCTGCGCCCTCCCGCGACGACGGGCAGTCCCGGCCGCTGCAGCGCGGGCCACAGCGCCCGCCAGCCGGTGTCCAGGGACTTGGGCGCGGGCGCCAGCCGCTTCCCGGCCACCCGCCAGGGCTGTTCCACCAGCGCGACGGTCACACCGAGCGCGGGCAGGACCCGGGCGAGAGCCTGGAGATCGCGGGCCTCGATCCCGCCGCCCGCGCCATGGCCCAGCGCGAGGACCAGCCGTGGCCGCTTCGCCCGGTGCCAGGTGACCCGCGCGTCCCCGGCGGGTGTCCCGACGGTCTCCCGCTCCGGCTCGTCCGCCTTCCTGGCGCCCGCTGTCCCGTTCGCAGTCTCGTTCGTCACTCGGCCATCCTGCCGTGCGGACGAGCCGCCGCCGGGGAGCGCATCGCGCGCGGCCGGTGCTACGGACTGCCCAGAGGTCCGCGGCCCGCTCAGAAAAGCGTGCTCTCCTCCGGCGCGGCCAGCTCCTCCAGCAGCTCGGGCCCGTTGTTGCGGACATTGCTCACGGCCGTGGCGACCGGATACGCCCGCATCAGTCCGGCCGGCGGCGGAGCGAGCAGCCCACGCAGCTCCTCCGGGTCCGTACGGGCCGGGTCCAGCCAGGCGTCCCAGCGGTCCGGAGTCAGCATCAGCGGCATCCGGGGATGGATGTCGGCCAGCGATCCTGGGCCTTCGGCCGGCGCGACCGCCAGAGGCGTGCTCTCCGCCTCGGTGGTGATCACCGAGCAGGTGGCCCACCAGGCTCCCGGATGATCGTCCGGCAGCGTCCGGTCGCGCCAGAACTCGTACAGTCCGGCCAGCGCCATGACCGAACCGTCGGCCGGTGTGACGAAGTAGGGCTGCTTGCGCGGCCGCTTCTTGCGGCCCTGCTCCTCAAGCTGCCGCTCGTCGGAGCCGGTGACCCACTCGTAATAACCGTCGGCGGGCAGGATGCACCGGCGGGAGACGAAGGGACGGCGGAACGACGGCTTCTCGTGCACGGTCTCCGCGCGCGCGTTGATCATCCGCGCTCCGCCCTCGGGGGTCTTCGCCCAGGACGGCACGAGGCCCCATCTCAGTTTGCGGAGCTGACGAACCGGAGCCGGATCCCCGGCGTCTTTCACCGGACGCTCCAGAACCGCGTAGACCTCCTTCGTCGGAGCCACGTTCCAGTCGGGCGCGAGGGTCTCCTCGGGCTCCCATTTCCGCACGCCGAAGAGTCCCCGCAGATCCTCTGGTCTCCGGCTGGCCGCATACCTTCCGCACATGAGTGCCAGACTGCCACGACGTCCACCCAGCCGAGGAGCCGCCCGAGAAATGGCCAGCATCGACTTCGCCCCGATCGGCGATCTGTGGGATCGCGTCTTCGGCACTCAGCCCGCGCCGGACGAGTGGCTGGTGGCGGTGACGGCGGCGCTCGCGCTCGTCGCCGTCGTACCGCGTCCGCTCTGGCGGCTCTCCCGCAATACGATCACCATCGCGCACGAGGGCGGCCACGGGCTCATAGCCCTGGTCACCGGCCGCCGTCTCGACGGCATCCGGCTGCACTCCGACACCTCGGGGCTGACCGTCAGCCGTGGCAGGCCGACCGGCCTCGGCATGATCCTCACGGCCGCCGCCGGATACACCGCGCCGCCGCTGCTCGGTCTGGGCGGCGCCTGGCTGCTGGCCGCGCACCACATCACTCTGCTCCTCTGGCTGGCGACGGCGCTGCTGATCGCGATGCTGGTGATGATCCGCAACGCGTACGGCGCGCTCACCGTGGTCCTCACCGGCGCCGCCTTCCTGCTCGTCTCCTGGCTGACCGGTCCCGCCGTCCAGTCGGCGTTCGCGTACACCGCCGTCTGGTTTCTGCTGATCGGTGGCGTACGCCCGGCCTTCGAGCTCCAGTCCAAGCGCCGGCACGGCGGCGCCGGAGACTCCGACGCCGACCAGCTCGGACGGCTGACTCATGTGCCGCCGGCGCTGTGGCTGTTCCTCTTCCACGCCGTCTCGCTCTGCTCACTCATCGGCGGCGGGCGCTGGCTGCTGGGCCTCTGAAAGCGCACTCGGAAGCGCCGCACGCGCCGTGCGGGGCGCGGGCCGCCGACCCGTGATCCTCACGTGCCTCCACGCACCCGCATCATCCTTCGGTTAAGTCCTGGTTTCGTCGCATTTGGCAAGGATCCCGCTCGTTCAAGAGCCACTAAAGTGTTGGCCATGACCGAAAGCTCCGTGCAGCCCGCCCTCTGGCCCGCCCCCCACGCAAGCGGGGCCGTCGAAGCGACGGTCACCGTGCCCGGATCCAAATCGGTTACGAACCGGGCGCTGGTCCTCGCCGCACTGGCCGCGGAGCCCGGCTGGCTGCGCCGTCCGCTGCGCTCCCGCGACACGCTGCTGATGGCGGACGCGCTGCGGGCCATGGGAGTCGGCATCGAGGAGACGGTGTCGTCCAGCTCCGCCGTCGCGGGCGCACCCGGTCCCAGCGGCGAGGCCTGGCGGGTGATCCCCGCCGGACTGCACGGCCCGGCCACTCTCGACATCGGCAACGCCGGCACGGTGATGCGCTTCCTGCCGCCCGTCGCATCGCTCGCCGACGGTCCCATCCGCTTCGACGGCGACGCCCGGTCCTACGAGCGTCCGCTGCACGGTGTCATCGACGCGCTGCGCGCCCTCGGTGCCCGTATCGACGACGACAACCGCGGCTCGCTCCCGCTGACCGTGCACGGCGGCGGTGCGCTGGACGGCGGCGCGGTGGAGATCGACGCCTCCGCGTCCTCGCAGTTCATCTCGGCGCTGCTGCTCTCCGGAGCCCGCTTCAACCAAGGCGTGGAGGTACGGCACATCGGCTCGGCCCTGCCCTCGCTGCCGCACATCCGGATGACCGTCGACATGCTGCGCTCGGTCGGCGCCCAGGTCGACGAGCCGGAGAGCGGCGGTGAGCCGAATGTCTGGCGGGTCTCGCCCAGCGCGCTGCTCGGCCGCGATCTGACCGTGGAGCCCGATCTCTCCAACGCTCAGCCGTTCCTTGCCGCGGCCCTGGTCACCGGCGGCCGGGTGACGATCCCCGACTGGCCGGAGCGGACCACTCAGCCGGGTGACGCGCTGCGCGAGATCTTCACCGAGATGGGCGGTTCCTGCGAGTTCGGCATGACGGCCGAGGGCAGCAGCCTCACCTTCACCGGCACCGGCCGGATCCATGGCATCGACATCGATCTGAGCGAGGTCGGAGAGCTGACGCCCGGTATCGCGGCGGTCGCCGCGCTCGCCGACTCGCCCTCCACGCTGCGCGGCGTCGCTCATCTGCGGCTTCATGAGACGGACCGGCTCGCCGCGCTCACCAAGGAGATCAACGAGCTGGGCGGCGATGTCACCGAGATGGCGGACGGCCTGCACATCCGACCGCGTCCGCTGCACGGCGGTGTGTTCCACACGTACGACGACCACCGCATGGCCACGGCCGGCTCGATCATCGGTCTCGCCGTCGACGGCGTGGAGATCGAGAACGTGGCGACGACCGCCAAGACCCTGCCCGACTTCCCACGCATGTGGACCGGCATGCTCGCGGGAGCGGGAGCCTGACGCGATGCGCCGCTACGGCAAGAACCCGGACGAGGACGACATCCGCTCCCGCCCGAATCCCAAGGGCAACCGGCCGCGTACGACTATCCGGCCCAAACACGAGGATGCCTCGGAGGGCATGGTCCTGACCGTCGACCGCGGCCGGATCACCTGTCTGGTCGACGACCGTGTCGTCCTGGCCATGAAGGCGCGTGAACTGGGCCGCAAGGCAGCCGTGGTGGGAGATCAGGTCGGTCTGGTCGGCGATCTCACGGGCAAGAAGGACACGCTGGCGCGCATAGTCCGGATCGGGAAGCGCCGCTCGGTGCTGCGGCGCACGGCGGACGACGACGATCCGTACGAGCGCGTGGTCGTCGCCAACGCCGACCAACTGGCGATCGTCACCGCGCTCGCCGACCCGGAGCCGCGTCCTCGGCTGATCGACCGCTGTCTGGTCGCCGCGTTCGACGGAGGCCTGGAGCCGCTGCTGGTCCTGACCAAGTCGGACCTGTCTCCACCGGACGAGTTGCTGGAGACGTACCGGACTCTCGGCATCCGCTATGTCGTCACCCGGCGTGACGAGCTGGTGAGCGGCCACGCCGCGGACCTGGTGCGCGAATATCTCGACGGCCGGGTCACGGCCTTCGTCGGGCACTCGGGCGTCGGCAAGACGACGCTGGTCAACGCTCTGGTGCCGGAGGACCGCCGACGGATCACGGGCCTGGTCAACGCGGTCACCGGCCGCGGCCGGCACACCACCACCTCGGCGCTCGCGCTGCCGCTGGCGAAGGCGGAGGGCTGGGTGATCGACACTCCGGGCATCCGTTCCTTCGGACTGCATCATGTCGATCCGTCCCGGGTCATTCTCGCCTTCCCGGATCTGGTGCCGGGTACGGAGGGCTGTCCTCGGGCGTGCAGCCACGACGAACCGGACTGCGCGCTCGACGCCTGGGTGGCGGAGGGACACGCCGATCCCGCCCGGCTCTACTCACTCCGGCGACTTCTCGCCACGCGGGAGCGCCACGAGGGCGACTGACGCGCATACGTTTGCGGTCCACCGGCGCTGGTAAGTGCATAATCGCACCGAGTACGACCGCTGGGACCAGGCAGTCACGGACGCGGGAGGGGCCTTCACCATGGCGTGGCTGCTGGTTGTGGTCGCCGGAATTCTGGAGACGGGTTTCGCCGTCTGTCTGAAGCTCTCGCACGGTTTCACCCGGCTGTGGCCGACCATCGCCTTCGCGAGCTTCGCGCTCGGCAGCTTCGGCCTGCTGACGCTCTCGCTGAAGAAGCTCGATGTCGGTCCGGCCTACGCGGTGTGGACGGGCATCGGCGCGGCGGGCACCGCGATCTACGGCATGGTCTTCCTCGGCGATGTAGTGTCCGTCCTGAAGCTCATCTCGATCTCCCTGGTGATCATCGGCGTCATCGGCCTCCAGCTCTCGGGATCGGCCCACTGACTCCCAGGATCCAGACCTCTCAGGATCCACTGACTCTCGGTCTCGGCACACCGGCGGTACGGCGGCCGGTACGGTGACGGCCGCGCGGAGCGGTTGACGCGCGATCGCGCACCGTCAAGGCCCTGGCGGCTCTCGCCGGGCGAACCCCGTGGCCCACCGTCCGGCGCTGTGGATACTGTGACGACCATGCCCGACTACCACGATGATCTGCGTCTCGCCCATGTTCTGGCGGACGCCGCCGACGCCGGGACCATGGACCGGTTCAAGGCTCTGGACCTCAAGGTCGAGACCAAACCGGACATGACCCCGGTGAGCGAGGCCGACAAGGCGGCCGAAGAGCTGATCCGCGGCCAGCTCCAGCGGGCCCGGCCGCGCGACGCGATCCTGGGCGAGGAGTACGGCGTGGAGGGCACGGGGCCGCGTCGCTGGGTCATCGATCCCATCGACGGCACCAAGAACTACGTCCGGGGTGTGCCGGTCTGGGCGACGCTGATCTCGCTGATGGTGGCGGCGGAAGGCGGTTACGAGCCGGTCGTCGGTGTCGTCTCCGCGCCGGCGCTGGGCCGGCGCTGGTGGGCGGCGAAGGGCGGCGGCGCCTATACGGGCCGCAGCCTCTCCTCCGCGACCCGGCTGCGTGTCTCCGATGTCTCGCGTATCCAGGACGCGTCCTTCGCCTACTCCTCACTGACCGGCTGGGAGGAGCAGGGCCGCCTGGACGGTTTCCTGGATCTGACCCGGGCGTGCTGGCGCACTCGCGGTTATGGCGACTTCTGGCCGTACATGATGGTCGCCGAGGGCTCGGTGGACATCTGCGCGGAGCCCGAGCTGTCGCTGTGGGACATGGCGGCGACCGCGATCGTCGTCCAGGAGGCCGGTGGCAGCTTCACCGGTCTCGACGGCCGCCCAGGACCGCACAGTGGCAACGCGGCGGCCTCCAACGGCGTGCTGCACGAGGAACTGCTCGGCTATCTGAACCAGCGCTACTGACGCGCCGCCGCGCCGGGCCGCGTACGCCGCCCGGCGGCCGGAAGACCGCGACGCCACCGCGACCGGGCCCCGTCCCTACGGCGCCCGGTCCCGTCGTCGCGCCCGTGTCCGGCGCCGGACAGAGCGCGTGAGGCGACTGAGCAGCGTTTGTCGGTTTTTTGCACGCCCCTCGCCGAGCGCCTACCGCCCCCTTGTTGACTTCGCGCAAGGGTGTCACGCTGAGAGTCTCCCCACTTGTGAACTTGTGAATCGTTTCTCAGGGTCTTCCCGGGTCCGCCAGGAGGGGTCTCCGGGAGACGGTTCGCCAAGGAGGTGGCTCCACCCCATGCTTGTCCGTGACGCCATGAGCTCGGTGGTTCTGACCATCGGGCCCGCGCATACGCTCCGCCAGGCGGCCCGGCTGATGTCGGCGCGCCGCGTCGGCGCCGCCGTCGTCCTCGACACCGACCACTGCGGCATCGGCATCCTCACCGAGCGTGACATCCTCAACTCGCTCGGCGCGGGCGAGAGTCCCGACTTCGAGACCGCCTGCACCCACACCACGACCGATGTCGTCTTCGCCGCGCCCGCCTGGACGCTGGAGGAAGCCGCTTCGGCCATGTCCCACGGCGGATTCCGCCATCTCATCGTCCTCGACGACCGCGAGCCCGTCGGCATCGTCTCCGTACGCGACATCATCCGGTGCTGGGCGCCGGCCAGGCGCGAGGCGGCGGTGTTGGCCGGCTGAGGCATCCCGGCCCGCCGGTCCATCGCTCGGCCCGCCGGGGCACCGCCGGTCCGCGGCGACAACAGAAGGGGCCGGATCCCGAAGGACCCGGCCCCTTCCGCTCGGCTAAGCCATCAGCCGCGAAGGGCCTGGACCGCGGCCTCCAGGCGCTTACCGAAGTCACCGTCCGCCTGGCGGAAGTTGTTCACCGCGCGCTCGGCGATGTCGTCACGCGACACCTTCGAGATGAACTGCGCGAGGTTGTCGACCAGACGGGCCTTCTCGTCCTCGGACAGCAGCCGGTACAGGTTGCCGGCCTGGACGAAGTCGTTGTCCTCGGCGTGCAGCGGCGCCTCGTGGTTGCCGGTGCCACCGCTGACCGGAACCGGCTGCCACAGCGGCCTGTCCGTCTGGAACGGACCGCCGAAGCTGTTCGGCTCGTAGTTCTTGGCGCCCTTGTGACGGCCGTCGTACAGGTAGCCGTCACGGCTGTTGGTACGCGCCTCGGTGGCGTGCGGACGGTTCACCGGCAGGTGGTCGGCGTTGATGCCGACGCGGTAGCGGTGGGCGTCGCCGTACGCGAAGAGACGGCCCTGGAGCATCTTGTCCGGAGAGGGGCCGATGCCCGGCACGAAGTGGGCCGGCGAGAAGATCGACTGCTCGACCTCGGCGAAGATGTTCTCCGGGTTCCGGTTGAGCTCCAGCTTGCCGATCTCGATCGGCGGGTAGTCCTCGTGCGGCCAGACCTTGGTCAGGTCGAACGGGTTGAAGCGGTATGTGGCCGCCTCGGCCGCCGGCATGACCTGCACCTGCACGGTCCAGGACGGGAAGTCACCGCGCTCGATGGCCTCGCGCAGATCGCGCTGGTGGCTGTCGGGGTCCATGCCGGAGAGCTGGTTGGCCTCGGCGGTGGTGAGGTTCTTGATGCCCTGGTCGGTCTTGAAGTGGTACTTGACCCAGAAGACCTCGCCGGCCTCGTTGTTCCACTGGTACGTGTGCGAGCCGTAGCCGTTCATGTGACGCAGCGTCGCCGGGATGCCGCGGTCACCGAACAGCCAGGTCACCTGGTGCGTGGACTCCGGCGAGAGGCCCCAGAAGTCCCAGACGTTGTCCGCCTCCTGCGAGCCGGTGTACGGGTCGCGCTTCTGGGTGTGGATGAAGTCGGGGAACTTGATGGCGTCCTTGATGAAGAACACCGGGGTGTTGTTGCCGACGAGGTCGTAATTGCCCTCCTCGGTGTAGAACTTCAGCGCGAAACCGCGCGGGTCGCGCACCGCGTCCGCCGAGCCGAGGTTGCCCGCGACGGTGGAGAACCGCAGGAACGTCTCGGTCTGCTTGCCGACCTCGGAGAGGAACTTCGCCCGGGTCCACTGCGAGACGTCACGGGTGAGGGTGAAGGTGCCATACGCTCCGGCGCCGCGCGCGTGCACGATGCGCTCCGGAATGCGCTCGCGGTTGAAGTGCGCGAGCTTCTCCAGAAGCGCCTGGTCCTGGACCAGAACGGGACCGCCGAGGCCCGCGGTCTCACTGTTCTGATTGTCGGCTACCGGTGCCCCGGCCTCCGTAGTGAGCGGTCCCTGCGTCACGTGCGCCTCCTGCGTCATTACCTGCAAGTCCTGTCCCTTGGCGTTTGCCGACTTCGATCCTACGATGGACGTTGTCTAAGTCAAGCAAACATCCAAAGTCACACTCATTCGGGACCTGGGTCCCCTCACTGCTAGGCTGGTCCTATGAGTGACCTGTTGGAACGACTTCGCGAACGCGGCTGGCGCATGACCGCCCAGCGGCGGGTTGTGGCCGAGGTCCTCGACGGGGACCATGTCCATCTCACGGCCGACGAGGTGCACGCGCGCGCCGTCGTCAGGCTTCCGGAGATCTCCCGGGCGACCGTCTACAACACGCTGGGCGAGATGGTCACGCTCGGTGAAGTGCTGGAGGTGTCGACGGACCGTCGCGCCAAGCGCTACGACCCGAACGCCCACCGGCCGCACCAGCATCTGGTCTGCGCGCGCTGCGGCACCATCCGTGATGTCCATCCCACCGGAGACCCGCTGTCCGATCTGCCGGACGGCGAGCGCTTCGGCTTCACGGTCTCGGATGTCGAGGTGACCTACCGGGGCACCTGCCCGAACTGCGCCTCCGCCTGAGGACGGCGCGATCCCGACCACGCGATGAGTGGCCTCGGCGCACACGGCGCCGGGGCCATCGCCATGCGGCCCGGACACCACCGCCGCACTGTCCTATACGGAAACACGGAAACACCAGAGGCCCGGATCTCTTTCGAGATCCGGGCCTCTGACTTTCCAGTAGCGGGGACAGGATTTGAACCTGCGACCTCTGGGTTATGAGCCCAGCGAGCTACCGAGCTGCTCCACCCCGCGTCGTTGAACGCAACAGTACGTCACGCCACCGACCAGCGCAAATTCATATGGGCGACACCTCCTGTAGACGCGAGCCGATGCGCGGGACCGGCGCGTGAGACACGGCGGAGGCGCGAATCCGCGCTTCAACTGTCAGACCCAGCGGCTACGTTCACCAGGCAAGAGCCCACGACTCGAACGTCTGCGCGAGCCGCGCGTGCCGCCGGGCCCGGGCCATATACACACATCCACACATACGGAGGAACGCACCTCATGCGAATAAGGCACCTCGCCCGCGCAAGCGCCGTGGCACTCGCCGTTGCCGGCACTCTGATCACCGCCACCACCTCCGGTGCGACCGGCATCGCCCAGGACTCCGCCTGGGAGATCGCCTCCGGCGCCGACACCGCGGAGACCTTTCCGGGCTCGGTCTCCTCCGTCGGCCCGGAGTTGGCCTGGGCGAGCGGTTCGAAGGACGGCGCCGGGCTCATCCTGCGCTGGGACGGCGCCAGGTGGAGCAAGGACCCGGCGCCCGGCCTGCCGGAGGTGTGGGAGTGGTCATCGGTCAGCGCCGTTTCCGCCACCGATGTATGGGCCTACGGATTCGTCTCGCTGACACCGAAGCTGTTCCACTACGACGGCACGCGGTGGACCGGCGTGACGGTCGCCGGTGATGTCGACACGAGTTTCTGGACCAGCGTGCCGATCAAGGCCGTGCCCGGACGTCTCTTCATGGGCGGCACCAGCCTGCGCACCTGGACGAACGGCACCTGGGAGACCTTCGGCCTGCCGTCCAACATCCATATCCGGGACATCGACGCGCTCTCCGCCGACGACGCCTGGGCGACCGGAATGGTGTATCCGGCGAGCACCGGCCGCGCCGTCGTCTACCACTGGGACGGCGCCACCTGGACCCAGGTCGAGCAGCCTCCGACCGTCGGCACGGAAATCGACCAGGTGAGCCAGGAGTCCCCGGACAGCGTCTATGTGTCCGGCTCCGCGCGGGACTGGGAGGACGCTCCCAGCATCGCCCACTGGAACGGCACCGGCTGGGAGGACATCACGGGGCCGATGGAAGGCTTCGAGCTCCATGGCATGACCGTCGACGGCGTGGGCGGCCTGTGGGTCGCCGGGCGGGACGCCGACATGAGCAAGCCGGCGTTCTGGCGCTATGACGGCGCCTCCTGGACAAGGGAGCTCGGAAAGACCGCGCCCATCGACGACACCGAGGGCATGGAGGGCAGTTACGTCTTCGAAGACATCACTCCGGTCGACGGAACCGGTGCCCTCTGGGCCATCGGATCGTACGGCGTCTACAGCCCGAGATTCCCCTATACGAACTACGCCCTGGCCGAGCGGTTCACTCCCGGGACACCGGCGGCCGAGAGAGACTGACCGCACCTGACGTTCCCTGAACACACACGGCGCCCCGGGCTCTCTCGACGAGAGTCCGGGGCGCTGCCGTGCGGGCCTGCGGGCCCGCACGGGATCAGGCGGTGAGCTCCTGGTGGAGCGCGTCACGCAGCCGTGCCGCGCGCTCGGCCACCTCGGCGGGACCCAGCTCGACGGCGCGTGCGCACCAGCGCTGACCCTCGGTCAGCTCGCCGCGGCGGGCGGCGAGCAGCGCCAGCCGCAGCGCGGCCCGGCCGTGCCCGGCCTGAGCGGCCCTGGTCCACCACAGCGCGGCCTCACGCTCACCGCCCTCACGCGCCAGCAGCAGGCCGAGGTTGAAGGCTCCACTGCTGCTGCCCGCCTCCGCGGCCTCCCGGTACCAGCGCGCGGCGCCGGTGATGTCACCACGGCCCGCGGCGAGCATGCCGACGCGCACCTGGGCCCGGCGGTGTCCCTGCTCCGCGGCCCGCTCGTACCACTGCTCACACTCGCTCTTCACGTTGTACGGCTCACCGAGCGCGGGCGATCCGGGCGGCGGCTGTCGCGCGTCGAGCAGAGTGGCCAGCCGGAAGGCGGCCTCGGCGCTGCCGCCGCCGGCGGCGCGGCGCAGATGGCGCTCCGCCAACTGCTCGTCACCGTCCCGCAGACAGGCGATGCCGACCTGGAGAGCCGCTTCCGTGTGTCCGGCCGCCGCGGCACGCTCGTACCAGCGCAGGGCCGTACGGTCCTCGTCACGTCCGGCGTGGAGGATGCCCAGGTTGAACGCGGCGTCCACACTGCCCGCCTCGGCGGCCTTGGAGAACCAGGGCTCGGCGCCGGTCGGGTCGTCGGCCTGCAGCAGCAGGACGGCGAGGGCGTTGGCGGCCTCGCGATGGCCCGCGTAGGCGGCCTGCCGGTACCACTGTTCGGCCTGGACCGTGCGGTCCTGCGCCGCGCAGAGCAGGCCCAGGTTGTACGCGCCGTTGATGTCGCCCGCGCCCATCGCGGCGCGATACCAGCGCTCGGCGGTCTGCGGTTCGCCGCGGGCGGCGTGGAGCGCGCCGAGGGCGTTCGCGGCGTTGCCGTTGCCGTCCTGCGCGGCGCGCAGCCACCAGATCGCGGCGCTCTCCTCGTCACCGGCGTCGCGCAGCAGGAAGGCCAGGGCGCACGCGGCCCGCGCCTCGCCCTCCTTGGCGGCGGTCAGATACCAACGGCCGGCCTCCTTGAGCTCGCCGCGCTTCTCCAGGATCGCGCCCAGATACAGCGCCGCCCGGCGGTGGCCGCGCGCGGCGGCCTGCCGGTACCACTGCGCGGCCTCGCTGATGAGCGAGGACGCGCCGGACGCGGCGCCGGCGGTCCCGGTACGCCCACGGGCGCCGGAGGTTGGAGCCGCACCGGCCGGGCCCGCGCCGGACCGGCCACCACCGGCGGTGGCCGGTCCCGGTACGGACCGGCCCAGGTGCAGCCGTCCCGAAGTGGGCGGGCCCGTACCGCTGCCGTAGGTCACATCGCCGCTGGTGCCGGCCGCCTCACGGGCCCGGCGCTCCAGCGCGCGCGCGAGCCGGTACGCCGCCTCCCGGTGTCCCTGCTCGGCGGCGGCGCGCAGCCAGCGCTCGGCCCCGACATCGCTGCGGTGCTCCAACAGGTCGGCGAGGGCATAGGCGCCGAGGGCGTGGCCCTGCTCCGCGGACTGACGCAGCCAGTACTCGGCGGCCGGCTCGTCGCCCAGCTCACGGAAGTGCCGGCCCAGCGCGTGGGCGGCGGCCGCGGACCCGGCGACGGCGGCGATACGCCACCAGCCGGCCGCCTCGTCCGCGTAGCCGCGCTGATGCAGAAGGACACCCAGGTTGTTGGCGGCGGCGCGCTCGCCCTGAGCGGTCGCCGCGCGCAGATACGGCTCGGCCCCGTCGAGATCACCGCGGCGCAGCAGCAGTGCGCCGAGCGCGCTCATCGACGCCGTATCACCGGCATCGGCGGCGCGCCGGTGGCGGGCCTCGGTCTCGACATCGGTGGTCTCCTCCGGGCCGGTGGCGCGCCGGACACTCGCCGTACCGGTCGGATCCGCGGTGTCGGCGGCGGCGCTGGTCGCGCTGACGGCGCTGTAATCATCGTGCTGCACAAACCGCCCTGTCTCCAACAGAGTTGTCCTATCCCCCATAAACTCCATCGTCGCACCACCTACCACCCACGTACAGCAGGTATGCCGCGACCCGCTAGGTCACTTCAGCGTTTTGTCGACATGCCCACAGAGAGACAACCCAAACGCACTCGGGGCCAACTCACCCGACCCACAACGCAGTTCGCACGAACGCACGACAAAGGCCCGGATCCTGATGGATCCGGGCCCTTGACTTTTGGTAGCGGGGACAGGATTTGAACCTGCGACCTCTGGGTTATGAGCCCAGCGAGCTACCGAGCTGCTCCACCCCGCGTCGTTGTGTCCCAACCCTACCACGACGCGGAGTGATGCCTGCTCAGCCGCTGTCGGCACCGCCGTTCCCGGCGGTCGAACCGGCTCCGGAGTCCGCCTCGGCGGCCCGCCGCAAGGCGTCCTGAAGGGCTTCCTGAGCCTTCCCGTACGCCGTCCAGTCCTGCTGCTTCAGCGCCGCCTCACCGTCTTCGTACGCCTTCTGGGCGTCCGCGATGGCCTGCTTGAGCGCCTTGTCACCGGTGGCCGGCGGCTTCGTGGTCTCGTCCGCCGGTGGTGGCGGTGTCGTTGTCGGCGGCTCGGAACTCTCCGCTCCGAAGACCGCGTTCAGCGCCTCGCCGAGGGTGTCCTTGAAGACGGGCTTGCCTCCGTAGGAGACGGCCACCTTCTTCAGCAGCGGATAGTTCGCACTGCCACCGCGCGCGTACACCGGCTCGATATAGAGGAAGCCGCCGTCGAGCGGCACCGTCAGAAGGTTGCCGTACTCGATGTCCGAGTCGGTGCCTCTCAGGTTTCTGACGAACTCGGCGACTTCCGGTACACCGTTCAGCTCGCTCTGCACCTGCTGCGGCCCCTGCACGGTGGAGGTCACGCTCAGGACTCTGATCTTGCCGTAGTCACCGCTGGTGGCATCGGCGTCCACCGCCATGAACGCACCGAGGTTGGGGCGTCCGTTGGGCGTGAAGGTGGTGGTCAGCGAGAACTTCTGTCCCGTCTGACCGGGCATCTTGACGCTCAGGTAGTACGGCGGGACCGCGTTGCTGTCCTTGGTGGTCGGGTCGTCCGGCACCTGCCACGCGTCACTGCCGCTGTAGAACTGCGCGGGGTCGGTGACGTGGTAGCGGGTGAGAAGCTCGCGCTGCACCTTGAACATGTCCTGCGGATACCGCAGATGGGCCAGCAGCTCGGAGTTGATCTCGGCCTTCGGCTTCACCGTGCCGGGGAACGCCTTCATCCAGGTCTTGAGCACCGGGTCCTCGGTGTCCCACTGGTACAGGTTGACCGTGCCGTCGTAGGCGTCGACGGTGGCCTTCACCGAGTTCCGGATGTAGTTGACCTGGTTCTGCTGTGCGACGACCGCGCGCTGATTGTCCGTCAGCGAGTCGGCCGTGGTGTCGCCCAGGGTCGTACGGGACGCGTAGGGATAGCCGTTCGTCGTCGTGTAGGCGTCGACGATCCACTGGATACGGCCGTTGACGACGGCGGGATAGGCGTCGCCGTCGATGGTCAGCCAGGGTGCGACCGCCTCGACGCGCTCCTTGGGCGTGCGGTTGTAAAGAATCCGCGAGCCGTCACCGATGGCGCCGGAGTAGACCATCTGGGGCTCGCTGAAGGCCACGGCGTATGCCGCGCGGTTCAGCGGATTGGAGAGGCTGACGCCGCTCTTGCCCTGGTAGCTCGTCGTCCGCTCGCCGTTCTTCTCGTAGTCGAGCTCCTTCTGCGGGCCGCCGACGATCGAGTACTGCTCGGTCTTCTCGCCGTAGTAGACGCGCTGCTCGTACGTGCCGAGCTGACCGGTCGTCGGCAGGCCGGACTCGATGAAATCGGGAGCGCCGACGGTGCCGTCGTTCTCGTTCGTCACCGTGTTCGTGCCCTTGGAGGCGATCACTCCGTACCCATGGGTGTACGTGAAGTGGTCGTTGATCCAGTTGCGCTTGGGGATACCGGTGATGTTCAGCTCGCGCAGACCGACCACCGTGTCCTGCGGCTTGCCGTCGGGACCGGTGTACCGGTCGACGTCCAGCGTGGCGGGGAACTGGTAGTACTTCCGCTCCTGCTGGAGCTGCTGGAAGGCGGGCGAGACCACATTCGGGTCGACCAGCCGGTAACTGGCCGCGGAATCCGCCGCCTTGCGCTGCTCGGCCTTCCTGTCGGGATTGCCCTTGCCGCCGTAATCCTGCACATCGGCGTCATCGATGCCGTACGCCGCGCGCGTGGCGTTGATGTTCTTCTTGATGTACGGCGATTCCTTGGCCTGCTCGTTCGGCTGGACCTGGAACTTCTGCACGATCGCCGGGTAGAGACCGCCGATGAGGATCGCCGACAGCACCATCAGACCGAAGCCGATGACGGGGAGCTGCCAGGTGCGGCGCCAGAGCGTCGCGAAGAACAGCGCGGCGCAGATGACGGCGATGCAGAAGAGGATCGTCTTCGCCGGAAGATAGGCGTTGGCGTCGACGTACCGCAGTCCGGTCCAGTTTCCGGCCGCCTTGAAGTCGCTGGACTTCACCGCCAGGCCGTACCGGTCGAGCCAGTAGGCCACGGCCTTGAGCGAGACGAAGACACCGATCAGCACCGAGAGATGGCCGGTGGCCGCGCCCGTGGCGCGCGCGCCGGGGCTGGTGACGCGCAGGCCGCCGTAGAGGTAGTGAGTCAGCGCGGCGGCGATCAGCGACAGCACGGCCGCCGCGAAGCCGAAGGCGAGAAGGAAGCGGTACCAGGGCAGATCGAACGCGTAGAACGACACGTCCATCTTGAACTGCGGGTCCTTCTGGCCGAAGGCCACTCCGTTCACCCACATCAGCCAGATGCGCCACTGGCCGGCGGCGGAGGCGCCCGCGATCAGCCCGACCAGGGCCGTGACCGCGAGGAGCACCCACTTCTTGTACGGCGCGATCCCCATCCGGTACCGGTCGAGGTTCTGCTGCTCCATCGACATGGCGCTCAGCGGCGGCCGCAGCCGGTACGCCAGCCAGATGTTCAGCCCGACGGCGACGGCCATCAGCAGGCCGAAGACCGCGAACAGCCCGATCTTGGTCCACAGGGTGGTGGTGAAGACCGACGAGTAGTCGACCGAGCGGTACCAGAGCCAGTCGGTCCAGAACCCGGCGAACATGACGAACAGCATGGCCAGCACGGCCAGCACACCCAATGTCATGAGCAGGGTACGGACGCGCCGAGACGGCCGGCCCACTGTGATCCGTGGCCCGGTCGGGCCTCCGCCGCGGTCCGGCATCTGGAAAGCCAACGTGCGCACCTCGAAGTTCGCGGTCGTGTGTTTCAGCGTGTAAGAGCGGGCCCCGCGATCGTAGGGCCCACTGATGCAACTTACTGAGGCTTTACCTAGTTCCCGCATCCGGGGCCGAAGGAGGCAGGATATTGAGCATGTCCAACGTTTCTCCCTCAGGCACACCCATGGCCGCGAGCCCGCTGACCCGCGCGGTGCTCGAAATCGACGAATACGCGTCGGGACTCGGCTGGGATCAGCCGGCCCGGCTCTTCGCGCTCGTCGACACCGAGCGGCTGCGCACCGACGAGCCGGAACTGGCGGCCCAGCTCGGTCTCGACGACGGCGGAGTCGTCGCTCCGCTCACTCCGATCGAGCAGGACGAGATCCCGTCCGGCACGCCACTGGACGAATTCCTCGGCACGATCGCGTGGCCGGGCGCGGTGGCGGGCTGCGCGATGACGGTGGAGCGGCTGATGCTGCCGCCGTCCGCGGAGGCGTCCGTACCGGAAGGGCTCGACGAGTCCGGGCTCGCCGAGTGGGTCGCCGCCCATCCGGATCGTCAGGAGGTGCGGATGACCGTGGCCGTACTGCGTGACGGCGCCCGGGAATCGGCGCTGCGGCTGCGTGAGAAGGACTCGGCCACCGAGGTCCTGACCGGCTCCGGACTCGTCCCGGGGCTGGCCGAGGCGCTGGCCGCCACCTTCGAGGCGTAACCGTCCGCGCTCCGGTGGATACGGCCGGTCAGCTTGCCGAACAGCTCGGCAGACCGGCCGTGTCCCCGGCGCGGATCTTGTCCAGAGACTTCTTGGCGTCGGCGATGGTCTTCACCCTGACGAGTGTCAGGCCGCTCGGGATGTCCGAGGCCGCCGCCGCGCAGTTCTCGTCCGGAGTCAGGAAATACTCGGCGCCCGCGCCACGCGCGCCGACCAGCTTCATCTCGATGCCGCCGATCGGGCCGACCTTGCCGCCGTCGTCGATCGTGCCCGTACCCGCGACGAACTTGCCGCCCGTGAGCGCGCCCGGCGTGAGCTTGTCGACGATGCCGAGGGCGAACATCAGCCCGGCGCTCGGTCCGCCCACGTCGGCCAGCTTGATGTCGACCGTGAACGGGAAGGTGTGGTCCGTCCCCGCCTGGATGCCGACCACCGCCCGGTCGCCCTCGACGGACTCCTCCGTCGTGACGGTGACCTTCTTGGTGGCCGTGGGCTCCTTGCCGGCCTTCTCGGCGGCTTTCGCCTCGGCCGCCGGGACGATGGTGAAGACAACGTCCTGGCCGGGCTTGTGCTTGGTGACGAACTTCGCCACATCCTCCGGCGCCCGGACCGCCGAGCCGTCCACGGCCCTGATGACATCGCCGGCGTGCAGCGTGCCCTCGGACGGACTGTCCTTGAGGACGGAGGAGACGATGACGCGCGACGCCACCGGGATGTCGAGCTCCCGCAGAGCGGCCACCTTGGCGCTCTCCTGGGACTGGCTGAACTCCTCGGCGTTCTCCTGGGTGGACTGCTCTTCCGTCTTGCCGTCCGGATACAGGGTGTCGTGCGGCACCACCACGTCGTCGTGGGCCAGCCAGCCGTAGACCGCCTCGACGATGTTCATGTTGTAGTCCGCGCCGGTGACCCTGACCGTGGTCATATTCAGATTGCCCGACGTCGGGTACGTCTTGTGACCGGAGATCTGGAGGACTGGCTCGCCGCCCGCGTCACCGAGTGTGTTCACCGTCGGCCCGGGGCTCATCTCCGAATACGGCACCTTCATGAGCACTCCCACGCAGAGCAGCGCGATGAGCACGAGGGTGGATGCGAGCATCGTCGCGGTGCGGCGTGGCATGGAACGACAGTACGGGAAGGGTCTGACAACGCACCGCTGGGGCCGGGCCGTACGGGGCCACGCGGCAGGCGGTCGCAGCGGCGGCGTACGGTCGGCGGGCGCGTCGGACAGCTCAGACGGGGTCTGTGGCGGGGTCTGTACCGGAGTCCGGCTTCTCCATCGCGTCCCGGAATCGCGCATAGCCGTTCAGCTCGGCTATGTCTCCCATGGTGCGGTCTCTTGCGGCCCAGCTTCCCCATATCGCCGCACCTATGGCGGCGAAGAGCGGAATCAGCAACCAGGCGAGCGCGGCCATACCGACCTCCCGACTTCGTGAGTGTCTGCTACCGACCAATCAGCAGATTAGCCATCTGCTGATCCCCACGCTGCTGGCCGGAGGACAGTTACGCAAATCGGGGCGTCCGTGTACGAACCGTGTTTCATCCGCGATGAACCGGGACACTGCGCGCGAAGCGGAAACCGGACCGCTGCCCGTCACTCCAAAAAGAGGCGCTACGCGCCCACCCAGTCTTCGGTGCCGTCGGAGAATTTCTGGTGTTTCCAGATCGGGACCTCGTTCTTGAGGTCGTCGATCAGCTTCCGGCAGGCTTCGAACGCCTCCGCCCGGTGCGGACAGGAGACGGCGACGACGACCGCCAGATCACCGACCGCCAGATCACCCACACGGTGGACGGCCGCCAGTGCGCGCACCGGATACCCGGCGACGACCTTCTCCGCGACGCGCCGCAGCTCGGCCTCCGCCGACGGATGGCTGGAGTAGCCGAGGGTGTCGACATCGGCGCCTCCGTCGTGGTTGCGCACCGTACCGACGAAGAGAGCCGTGCCGCCCGCCGCGTCGTCCCCGACCGCGCGGAAGACCTCGTCGACGGTCAATGGGGTGTCGCGGATCGCCAGAAGACGGATGGGGTCCTGCGCCGCCTGCTCGCCCTGGTGGGAACGCGTGCTCGCCATGAGGTCCATCGTGCCGTACGGCTCCGGCATCGCGTAACACCGCCTTCGCGCGGCCCGCCTCCTCGGCTTCCTACAGCCGGCGCCGCGCCTTGCGGGCCCGCCGTACCAGCGCGGCGGTGCCGAGCAGCGCCACGGTCGCGCCCGCCGCGCCCGCCGCCGTGGCGTCCTTGCGGCCGAGACGGCGGCCCACGACGGTGTGCCGGCCCTCCACCTCTTCCAGCAGCGCGGCCAGGACCTCCTCGTTCGTCCAGCGCGGCCGCCAGCCCGCGTCGTGCAGCCTCCCGACACTGACCACCCACGGATGCATGGTGTACGCCAGGTCGCCGGCGGGCGAGGGAGTGAGGCCGATCCGGTGCAGCCTGGCCGCGGCTCCCAGAGCGACCGCCGAAGGCAGCTCCATGCGGCGGATACCGCTCAGCTCCTCGACCTCCTCCTGCTCCAGCCAGCCGTCACAGCCGACCGCGAACTCACCGTCGGCCTTCTCCAGCGCGGCGTACTCCAATGCGCTGACCAGGTCTTCGACATGACAGAACTGCCAGGTGGGCCGGGAGCCGGCGACAACGAGCAGCCGCGGCGACTCGAAGTAGCGGGTGAGTGCGGTGTCCGTACCGCCGACGAGCACGGCGGGCCGTACGACCGTCACATTGAGCCCGGGGTGCGCGCGGGGCGCCCGGCGGCCCAGCCGCTCGATCTCCAGCAGATCGCCGACGCCCGTGGCCTCCGCCGTCGCGCGCAGCTCCGCGTCCTCGGAGAGCGGGATGTCGTTGTCGGGCAGCGCTCCGTAGACCATGGCCGAGGTGCACAGTACGACCCGGTGGACGCCCGCGGCGGCGGCCGCCGTGAGGACGGTCTGTGTGCCGCGGACGTTGTACGCCGTACGGGCGGTGGCGTCGGTCTCCAGGTCGAGATCGAGCGCGAGATGCACCACGACGTCCGCGCCGCGCAGCTTCTCGGCGATGGCCGGATCACGGACGTCGAGGATGTGCCACTGCGCCTCGGGGATCTCTCCTCGGCGCTCGTCGATGGCGACGACCTGCTTGATCTCCTCGGACGCGACCAGGCGCCGAGTGAGCAGGTCACCGACGCCGGAGGCGGCGCCGGTGACCGCGACGACGGGGCCGCGGGACGAGGTCGGGGTTGAGCGGTTTCGCGCTGCGCGAACCTGCGGATCTGGGGAACTCACCGGGCGTCTCCAGCGGTTGTCTTCAGTACGTACGTGGATAACGCGTCCGTACCAGGAGACGTCCATCCTGCCGCAGGCCACCGGCCGGCGGAGCATCGAGCCCGGATGCCACCCGGGTGTCGGAGCCGTCAGCGCCGGTGGAAGGCGGAGGTGAAGCGAGCCGGAGGCAGGACACGCCGCACAGCCGGGCACGGTCCAGGGCCCGCGATACCACTCTTGCCCACCCGGCGCCGCTTAGGCTTGGTGGTGTAGTCGGGCAGCCGCCGCCGGTACGCAACCGGCGGCCCTACGAGCCGAGGAACCCCGTGAGTGACACCCCATTCGGATTCGGCCTTCCGCCGGAGGAGCCGGAGGACGGCGACGGCAAGAAGAAGGACCCCACCGGAGGTGGTCAGGGCGGTCCCGGTAACCCCTTCGGGGGATTCGGCCTGCCGGGCGGGGCGGGCGGTGGCGACAATCCGTTCGCCGCGATGTTCGGCTCGCTGAGCCCGAACGACCTCGGCGCGGCCTTCCAGCAGCTCGGCCAGATGCTCAGTTACGAGGGCGGTCCCGTGAACTGGGACATGGCCAAGCAGATCGCTCGCCAGACGGTCGCGCAGGGCACGCCGGACGGCACGAAGGACGCGAGCATCGGGCCGGCGGAGCGTTCCGCCGTCAATGAGGCGGTGCGTCTCGCCGATCTGTGGCTGGACGGTGTGACCTCGCTGCCGTCCGGTGCGAACACCGCGGTGGCGTGGAGCCGCGCCGAATGGGTCGAGGCGACCCTGCCCGCGTGGCAGCAGCTCGTCGACCCGGTGGCGGAGCGGGTCGGCACGGCCATGGGTGAGGTGCTGCCCGAGGAGATGCAGTCCGTGGCGGGTCCGCTGATCGGCATGATGCGTTCGATGGGCGGCGCCATGTTCGGCCAGCAGATCGGGCAGGCCGTGGGTGTGCTGGCGGGTGAGGTGGTCGGCTCGACGGACATCGGCCTGCCGCTCGGCCCGGCCGGCAAGGCCGCGCTGCTGCCGCTGAACATCGAGGCGTTCAGCAAGGACCTCGGCGTGCCGAAGGACGAGATCCGGCTCTATCTGGCCCTGCGCGAGGCCGCTCATCAGCGGCTCTTCGCGCATGTCCCGTGGCTGCGGTCGCATATGTTCGGCGCGGTCGAGGGCTACGCCCGAGGGATCACCGTCGACACGACCAAGCTGGAGGACGTGGTCGGCCAGTTCGACCCCACTCATCCCGAAGAGCTGCAGGAAGCGCTCCAGCAGGGCATGTTCCAGCCGGAGGACACGCCCGAGCAGAAGGCCGCGCTGGCCCGGCTCGAAACGGCGCTCGCGCTGGTCGAGGGCTGGGTGGACGCGGTGGTGCACGAGGCCGCGAAGTCCAGGCTCACGGCGGCGGACGCGCTGCGGGAGACGCTGCGCAGGCGCCGGGCCTCCGGTGGTCCGGCGGAGCAGACCTTCGCGACCCTGATCGGCCTTCAGCTCCGTCCGCGCCGGCTGCGGGACGCCGCGCGGCTGTGGGCGTCGCTCACCGACGCGCGCGGGGTCGACGGGCGCGACCGTCTGTGGGAGCACCCGGACATGCTGCCGACCGCTTCCGACCTCGACGACCCGGACGGCTTTGTCCACCACGAGCAGCTCGACTTCTCGGAGCTGGACAAGATGCTCGGCGAGGCCGCGAACGGCGGCGGTGACAGCGCCGCGACCCGTGAGAGCGACGGCACCGACGGCAAGCCGAACCTCCGCAAGGACGACCGGAGCGGTCAGCCCGACGACAAGGACGACAAGGACGACACCGACAAGTGAGCCTGCACGACGACGCCGTCCTCGTACTGAAGACGTACGAGGACCAGCGGGAACTGCGCGACACCTATCTGGATCATCTGGCCGCCCACCCGGACGGCATGTGGAAGTCCTGCGGGGCCGGCCATCTCACGGCGAGCGCGCTGGTGATCGATCCGGAGCGGGGCCGCGTCCTGCTGACCCTGCACAAGAAGCTCGGCATGTGGCTGCAGATGGGCGGCCACTGCGAGCCCGGCGACAGCTCGCTGGAGCGGGCCGGGCTGCGTGAGGCCACGGAGGAGTCCGGAATCCCGGATCTGACGCTGCTGCCCGGCGGACCCGTACAGCTCGACAGGCACGCCATTCCGGCGCCCTGCCACTGGCATCTCGATGTCCAGTACGCGGCGCTGGCGCCGACAGGCGCGGTCGAGGAGATCAGCGACGAGTCACTGGATCTGCGCTGGTTCTCCTACGAGGAGGCGGCACAGGTCGCCGACGGCTCGGTCGTACGACTGGTGGAGCGCACGCGCGCGGCGCTGCGCGGCTGAGAGACCGCCGGGCGGCGGCGGCCTTCGCCAAGGCCGCCGCCACCCGGCGTGCCGGATCATCTGCCCCAGTCGTTGTGCTGGTTCTGGCCGTGCGCGCCCTGCTGGCCGACACCGAACTGCGCCGCGAGGCCCTGGCCGATCGCGGCGTGCTGCGGCGGCAGCACCTCGCTGGGCTGCACGAGCGCGAAGCCCTGCCCGAGGAAGCTGAGCTCCCAGCCCTCTCCGGTGTTGCCGCGCCGCCGCCGTACGCCGGAGGAGTGCGTCTGTGCCTGCATCTGCACCCGTAGCGCGGAGGACCAGGCGACCACCGCGTCGGCGTCCGCGCTGACGTACGTGTCCGGAGTGACCCGCATCATCAGCGGCTGGCCCGAGGTCATCAGCGCGACCTTGCCCCGGCCGGAGATATTGAGCTGGTACTTGCCGGAGCCGGAGATGCCGTACTGGCTGTCCACCGCGATGACTTCGGTGTGCAGCGTGGAGTCGAGCGCCAGCACATAGGCGCTGTCCACCGTCATCCCGTCGTGGTCCATCTCCACGACATGGATGTACTGGGCGAGATTGGCGAAGTAGACCGTGCCCTGCCCGGAGCAGCGCATCAGATCGAGCCCCTCACCGGTGCGCGCTCTGGCCCGGCGCTGACCGGCCGACTGGTACTCCCCGTCGAAGTCGATCAGGCCCTGGTAGGCGACCATCGCGCCCTTGCGGGCGAGGACATCGTCCTGACCGGTCAGCGCGACCCGCAGGAGCTGCGGGTTCTGCACGGTGTACCGCTCCTGGGACTGCTGTTCCGTATATGCGAAAAGAGGACTCTGCATGATGTGTTCTCGCTCCCCCTCAGCCCTGGATCCGCAGCCGGTCGGTGCTGTCCTCGCTGGGCTGTACGACCACGATGCCCTGGCCCGAGAAGGCCATCTGATATGCCTCGCCGCTGCCTCGTCCGATCAGCGAGGACGCCTTGAAACTCCGCTTGCCCTTCACCTTGAGCCCCGGGGACCAGGCGACCAGGGCGTCCGGGTCGACATATGTCTCGTCCTCACCGCGACCGCAGTCGACCACGACCGGCGTGCCGCGGGAGGTCAGAGCGACCCAGCCGGTCCCGGAGATCTGGACGTTCCACAGGCCCTGGCCCGCGATCTTGGCCAGTCCCTTCACCCGCTCGACGCCCCACTGGAGGTGCGCGTCGAAGGCCAGCAGATTGGTGCCGTTGACCGAGAGCGCGTCGTTGTCGAGGTTGATGACGACGACATCCGCGCCGTAGTCCGCGAGGTAGAGCAGACCGTCACCGCCGCACTTCATGACGGGCGTGCCCTCGCCGGTCACCCACTGGGAGGCGATCTGACGGACCGCGGGCGGATTGGGTTCGTACTGGATGAAGCCTTCGTAGGCGATCATCGAGCCGGTCCGCGCGAAGAGGTCCTGGCCCGAGGCCATCGCGACCTTGAGCATGGAACGGCCGTGGTTCTCCATCCGGGCCACGACAGGGGTCGGGGCGAAGCCCGCGAGCTGCTGATTCATTGTCCGGGCTCCCTCAGACCTCGTACGGCTGGACGACGATGAAGTTGCCGGGCGCTCCCCGGAACTGGAGGTTCACGGTCTCTCCGCTGTGGCCCGGGTAGGCGTTGCGGCGCAGTCTGACCTGGCTGGAGAGGATCACCTGGGACGCGGCCGACCAGGCGACGACGGCATTGCAGTCGGCGAAGGTCGTGGGTGTGACCGGCAGGACCACCGGGGTGCCATGGGTCTTCACGACGACGGTGCCCGCGCCCTGGAACAGCATGGTGAACAGAGCACCGCCCGGGATGCCGTGGCCTTCGATACGGCGGACCTCGTACTGAAGGCCTTCGTCGAAGGCGAGGACATTCTCCGCGGATACGCAGATGCCGTCGCCCTGCAGCTCGATGGGGTGCAGATGCGCGCCCTCTTCGGCGAGGAACACCTGGCCGTGGCCGGTGCAGCGCATGAGCTGCAGTTCCTGGCCGGTGGCGTTGCCGACGACACGGCCCGCGAAACCGGCGCCCTTGTAGCCGAAGTCGACCTTGCCCTGATACATCACCATGCTGCCCTGGCGGGCGAGGACCGGGACGCCGCCGATACCGAGGTCCACCCGCATGAGCTGGCCGTTCTGCGGGGTCCAGCGCTGGCCCGTGGGCAGTTCCTTGTACGGCTGAAGGGCCGCCTGGAGGCCCGCGCCGCCGCTGGGCACACCACGCGGAACGCCCTGTGCGACACCCTGGGGCGGACCGGGCGGCTGCTGTCCGTACGGAGCCGGAGCGGCGGGCTGTCCGTACGGAGTCGGCGGGGTCTGGCCGGGGACCTGGCCGAATGGCGGGTGCTGAGTCGGCCCGCCGTACGGGGACGGAGCGGCGGGCGGCGGCACGGCGCCGGCCGGCGGGGTCATGGGCGCCACGACGGTCGGCGCGGCATGCACCGGCGCGGACGGCGGAGCGGGAGGCCCGGCCGGTGCGCCGAACGACGGCGCGGGAGGCGGTGCCGGAGCGGCCGGGACACCGAAGGCCGGGGCCGGAGCGGCACTCCGCGTCGGCGGGGCGAAGGACGGGATCTGGCCGCCGGTGGCCGGCTGCGGGGCGGCCGGCTCCTCCTCGGCGACCTCGCCGCCGAAGTTCTTGAGAAGCGCGTCGAGGCCACCGTCGAAGCCCTGGCCGACAGCGGCGAACCGCCATACGTCCTTGAGGTAGAAGTCGCCGAGCATCACGGCGCGCTCGGTGGTGAACTCCGAGCCGTCGAAGGCGTATCTGACGACCTCCTCACCACCCGCGACGACCCGGATGTACCCGGGACCGACCTGCGACATCTGTCCCGCGCCGTCGATGGTGGCGGTGAAGGAGAGCTTGTGGATCGCCGCCGGGACGCGGTCCAGTGTCACCCGGAACGACTCGGTGTCCCCGGCCTGGGCGCCCAGGAGCTGGATGGACTCTTCCGGAGACTTCGGCTGGTTGAAGAAGATGAAGTACCGGTCGTCCGAGAGCCGCTCATCGGCGTCGAGGCCGAAGCAGCTCATGTCGAAGGTCAGCCCGGGTGCGGCGATCCGCACGCCCACATAGAGATCCGTCCCCGCCGTGAGATCACTGACCTTGGCTTTGTGTCCGCGCTGGAATTCCCTGGCCATACGTAACGACCGTCCCCCGTCCCGGATATGAATACGTCGCGTCAGGCTAGCGGCTGGCTCCGACATCGAGCCGGGCCGGGACACATTCGGTACAGGATCGCTGATTCCGTGGCCCTGCCGGGACCCGCGGGACTGTCAAGAACAGGCGGAGTCTGTCATTCCGCGCGACCGGCGGGCGGATAGGGCAGCCGGTCGGCCGCGACCACGCCTTCCAGATAGCCGCGGGCGCGCTCGGTACGGGGATATGCCTCCAGCAGCTCCCAGAACCGCTGCCCGTGCCCCGGCACCAGCAGATGGGCGAGCTCATGGAGAAGCACGTAGTCGACGACGTACTCCGGCATGCCCTTCAGCCGGTGCGACAGCCGGATGCTGCCCTCGGACGGGGTGCAGGATCCCCAGCGGGTGTTCTGATTGGTCACCCACCGGACGGAATTCGGTCTGGCCCTGCCGTCGAAATACTGGGCCGACAGCCGCTCGGCCCGCTCGGTCAGCTCGCTGTCACCGAGGACCCGCTTGCTCTCCTGGGCGGCGAGCTTGTCGAGCATCACGGTCACCCAGCGCCGCTCCTCGGCCTCCGACATCCGGGCGGGGATGAGCACGATGGTCCGGTCGCCCTCGCGGTACGCCGAGACCGTTCTGCGGCGGCGGGCGCTTCTGCGTACCTCGACGGCGCTCGTCCCTGAACCGCGCGGCGGGCGTTTGGTCACCCCGCGCTGTTCACTTCCGGCGCTCTGAGACGGCGGCTCCCCCGCGAGGCGAGGGGAAGGATCGGCGGACACGCCCCGACGTTACCCGCTGCGCGCGTGGGAAGTCCCGCCGCCTGAGTGGTTCGATCTTGTTCCGCTCCCTGACAGACGTCATTTGAACGATTAATACCGGAGGCTGTGGATAACTTTCCGCACCGTCTGCCGCTTCCTTGCATTCTGAGAACACGGATCAAAGAGATCAGAGAGCAAGGAAAGATCAACGGGGAGGCCGATATGTATCCGATGGGTCCGTTGCATCCAATGGTGAAGCCCGCGCTCCGGCGGGCCTGGCGCGAGCGGCAGACGGTGCAGTTCGGGGTCACGCCCGCCCACGCGGTGCTGGTCGGCCCGCTCGACACCGCCACGGGCAGCTTTCTGGATCTGCTCGACGGGACACGCGGGCTGCCGCTGCTGCGGGAGGAGGCCCGCGCCATGGGGCTGCCGGACGGCCGGGCGGACTCGCTGGTGGAGCGGCTCACCGCGGCGGGGCTGATCGACGACCCGGGCGGCGGCGGCCGGGCGGCCGAAGCGCTCCGGGAGCGGACAGGCACTCTCGACCGGATGCGGCCCGATCTGGCGTCTCTCTCCGTCATCCACCGGGAGCCTGGTGCGGCGATGAGGCGACTGGCGGCGCGGCGGGCGATGCGGGTGCAGGTCCGGGGCGCCGGCCGGGTCGGTGCGGCCGTCGCCGCGGTGCTCGCCGCCTCCGGGGTGGGGCAGCTCGATGTGCTGGACGGAGGATGCGCGGAGCCGTCGGACGTGGCACCGGCCGGGCTGCCGGCGCGGTCCGTCGGAGAGCGCCGGGACGCGGCGGTCCGGCAGCTCGTCCGCCGGTCGGCGCCCGGCCGTGCGCCGAGGGCGCCGGAGTCGCCGGAGCCGGCAGGAGCGGGCGAGCCGCCTCTCTCGCTGGTCGTCGTCGCGCCCCGGGACGGGCTGGCGGCCTACGCGCCCGATCCGGCGGCGTCCGAGCCCTGGGTCGCCTCCGGGACCCCTCATCTCTACACCGGAGTGATCGAGGCGACCGGCCTGGTGGGACCGCTGGTGCTGCCCGGAGGGACGGCCTGCGCGGGCTGTGCGGCGCGGGTGCGGGCGGACGCTGATCCCGGGTGGCCGCGGATGCTGGCGCAGTGGCGCTCCGGACGGCGGGCGAGCGCCGTACCGGCCTGCGACATGGCGCTGGCCACGACGGTGGCGGGGCTGGCGGCGGCCCATGCTCTGGCGTTCCTGGACGGAGAGCTGCCCGCCAGCACGGGTGCACGATGGGAGGTGTCGCTGCCGCTGCTGGACTGGCGCTCGGAGCGGATCGCGCCGCACCGGGACTGTCCCTGCGGGGCGGCCGGGACGAGTCAGGGGGAGCACGTCATGGAAGCAGCGGTGTCGCACGACACAATGGCGGGGTAACCGCCGTACGCGGCATGGCTGTCTGGGATTAGGAGGGGCTTAATGTCTGATCTTCCCCGGAAGGCGGTCACCCGAACCGCGAAGCTGGCCGCGCTGCCGCTGGGCTTCGCCGGACGGGCCACCTGGGGCCTGGGCAAGCGGATCGGCGGGAAGTCCGCGGAGATCGTCACCCGGGAGCTTCAGCAACGCACGGCTGATCAGCTCTTCAAGGTGCTCGGCGAGCTCAAGGGCGGCGCGATGAAGTTCGGACAGGCACTGTCCGTCTTCGAGTCGGCGCTGCCGGAGGAGATCGCCGGACCCTACCGGGCCGCGCTCACCAAGCTCCAGGAAGCGGCGCCGCCCCTGCCGACCGGCACGGTTCACGCGGTACTGAGTGAGCGGCTGGGCGAGGAGTGGCGTGAGCTGTTCCTGGAATTCGAGGACAAACCCTCGGCCGCCGCGTCGATCGGCCAAGTGCACCGGGCGGTGTGGCACGACGGACGCGAGGTCGCTGTCAAGATCCAGTACCCGGGCGCCGGAGAGGCGCTGCTGTCCGATCTGGTGCAGCTCAGCCGGTTCGCCAGGCTGCTGGGGCCGCTGATCCCGGGGATGGACATCAAGCCGCTGATCACCGAGCTGCGCGACCGGGTGTCGGAGGAACTGGACTACGCGCTGGAGGCCGAATCCCAGCGGGAACACGCGGCGGAGTTCGCGGACGACCCGGATGTGGTGGTGCCGGATGTGGTGCACCAGGGCGACCAGGTGCTGGTGACCGAGTGGATCGACGGGATACCGCTGGCCGAGGTGATCAACGACGGCACGCCCGAGCAGCGGGACCGGGCAGGTCAGCTACTGGCCCGCTTCCTTTTCTCGGGCCCGGCGCGTACGGGTCTGCTGCACGCGGACCCGCACCCGGGAAATTTCCGGCTGCTGCCGCCGGCAGCAGCAGCCGGCGAGGACGGCGAAGAAGGCGAATTCCGGCTCGGCGTACTGGACTTCGGGACGGTGGACCGGCTGCCGGGCGGACTGCCCGGCACCATCGGTGAAGCGCTGCGGATGACGCTGGAAAGCGACGCGGAGGCGGTGTACGACCTGCTGCGCGAGGAGGGATTCGTCAAGGAGTCCATCGATCTCGACCCGGACGCGGTGCTGGACTATCTGCTGCCGATCATCGAGCCGGCGGCAGTGGAGGAGTTCACCTTCACCCGGAGCTGGATACGCAATCAGGCGGCGCGGATCGCCGACCCCCGCTCCCCCGCCCACCAGTTGGGCAAGCAGTTGAATCTGCCGCCGTCGTATCTGCTCATCCACCGGGTCACGCTGAGCACCATCGGCGTGCTCTGCCAGCTCAACGCGACGGTCCGGCTCCGGGACGAGCTGGAGGACTGGCTGCCCGGGTTCCTGCCGGAAGCGGACGACGAGGAGGCCACCGCCGAGGCGGGCGCCTGATACCGGATACGACGGCGGGGGCCGGTCCCTCGGGACCGGCCCCCGCTCAATGACTATCCGCTTGGCGACTGACTGCTTGGCGCACCGACACCCAACGGTGCTGCCTACTGCATGACCGCCATGGCCAGCGCGCGGCGGGCGCGCATCGACACGCGCTCGGCACGCCGCTGCATCCGCCGAGCGGCGACCAGGCGCACGGCCTGGCGTTCCGCGTCGGCTTCACGCATTCGTTCGTCCATATGCGCGCGTGCCAGGGCTTCTGGGATGAGTTGCATCTCGCGGGTCCTGTTCTGGCGCGAGTCGTTCGCGCCCTTCGTGGTGACGGCAGGGGTGGCGGAGCCGGACGGCTCGCTCGTGGAAGAGGTCATCGGAGCCTGCTTCTGGGGATCGTGCGTAAAGGGACGGTCGATTGTTCCGGCGGCGTTCATGCCGCGACCGGGTTCTTGCGCGGGCGGCCACGCGGCCGCTTGCGGGCGACGACCACGCCCTGAACGAAGAGCTCGCCACCCCAGACACCCCACGGCTCGCGCCGCTCCTTGGCCCCGGCGAGGCATGCCTCGACCAGCGGGCAGGTACGGCAGAGCGACTTGGCGTACTCGACGTCCGCCGGGGACTCGGCGAAGAAGACCTCCGGGTCGTAGGCACGGCAGGGGACGGGTACGCCGAGGTTCTCGATGGCGTCGTCGAGCGCGGTGAGCGTGGTGAGCGGGGTCAAGGTGGAGTCCTCCGTGAGACCGGGCGGGGGGATCGTTGGGGAAAGCGGTACGGACGGGGCGTGCGCTTCGAGTTGCACGGGGTGTCGTTCCTCGTCTGGTCGGTCCGGCCTGTTGGCCGGGTGTCGGCTGGTACCGGGTGTTACTTGTCCCGAGGCCCCTTCGCTCCGGCCGTCCCGTTCGGGACAAACAGAAGGGCCGCGGATCCCGGGTGGGGTTCCGCGGCCCTGAAGGCGCCGGCCTGATTCTCGATCAGGCTGGATCACTCCAGGGTTCGAGCCCACGGAAGGCCCACATCGTGTGGTGCTGCGTCTGCTTCATCGCATCGGCACTGGCCGCCGCGAAGGCATAGGCCTGGGCCTCTGCCGCCGCTACTCCCGCTTCCAGTGCCTTGGTCGGTCGCTCATTGCGCTCCCGGACGGGCAGGATCGCCGGGCCTGCGGGACGCACGGCAAAGGCGCCGGACAGACCGGTGGCAATGAGTTCGGAACCGGAGAAGCCGAGCGAGCAGACGGAGACGACCGAGAGATCGGTCATTTTGGCGGTGCTGATGAAGCTCTTGTTGATGCTGATCACTGGAATCGCCTCCTCTCGGCGTCTCAAGGACCGGCCCGAGGGCCAGTCACGTGTATTCGGATAAGTAGAGCACGGGGACAGTGCTTCGGAGAAGCCGTTGTTCCCGTGGTTAAGAACCTATGGGGATTCGCGGGGCGTGCGCAAACTATTTTTCCGACGAGTTCGAATCAGTCGTCACCCGCGCCTCCCGCACCCTCCTCGCCTGCGCAAATGGCCAGCACATCGGCTCCGAAACGACCGAGCTTGCGGCTGCCGACGCCGGAGATCCCGGCCAGTTCGCCGGCGCTGCCCGGCGCGGCCTCGGCGATCGCCATCAGCGTCTTGTCGGTGAACACGCACCAGGCCGGCTGGCTGAGCTGTTCGGCCTGGTCGGCGCGCCAGTCGAGCAGCCGCTGGTAGAGCGCCTCGTCCATGTCGGAAGGGCAGTCCTCACAGCGCATCAGCTTCATTTCACCGGCGTCGGTGAGGGTCTTGCGGCACACCCGGCACAGAACGGGCCCCCGCCGTGTGCGCCGGGCGGCGCCGCCGCGCTCGACGGAGCCGCCCGCTCCCGCCCCCGCGCCCCGGGCCGCCGGGGCCGTGGAGCCCGTCCGCAGCCCGTTCAGAAAGCGAGTGGGCCGCCGGGAGGCCCGGCCTCCGGGTGAGCGGGAGAGCGCCCACGAGAAGGAGAGATGGAACCGCGCCCTGGTGACACCGACATAGAGAAGCCGGCGCTCCTCCTCGACCTGCTCATCCGTCTTGGCGTAGGTGATCGGCATCATCCCCTCGGTGAGACCGACCAGGAACACCGCGTCCCACTCCAGGCCCTTCGCCGCGTGCAGCGAGGCGAGCGTGACGCCCTGCACGGTCGGCGCGTGCTGCGCGGCCGCGCGCTCGTCCAGCTCGGCCACCAGATCCGCGAGCGTCGCCGTCGGTTTGGCGCGGACGAAGTCCTCCGCGAGCCGGACAAGAGCGGCCAGGGACTCCCAGCGGTCCCGGACCGCGCCCGAGCCCGTCGGAGGTTCCGTCGTCCAGCCCTTGGTGGAGAGAACGGCACGCACCTGCGAGGGCAGTTCCACGACATCGTCGAGCAGCGAGTCATTGCCGCCGAAGCGGGCGGCGCCCCGGAGCGCGGCGCCCGCTTCCCGTACCTCCTGGCGCTCGAAGAACCGCTCGGCGCCGCGCAGTTGGTACGGCACTCCCGCGTCGGCGAGGGCCTGTTCGTAGACCTCCGACTGGGCGTTGATCCGGTACAGCACGGCGATCTCGCCGGCCGGGACGCCGGCGGCGATCAGATCGCGGATCCGGCGGGCGGTGCCCTCGGCCTCCGCGGGCTCGTCCGCGTACTCCGTGTGGACCGGCTCCGGGCCCGGAGCGCGCTGCGAGATCAGCTCCAGCCGGTGCTCGGCGGCCCGGCCGCGCGCCTGGTTGAGCAGGCCGTTGGCCAGATGGACGACCTGCGGAGTGGAGCGGTAGTCGCGGACCAGCTTCACCACGGTGGCGCCCGGATGCCTGGTGCGGAAGTTCAGCAGATGGTCCGGTGTCGCGCCGGTGAAGGAGTAGATCGTCTGGCTGGCGTCGCCGACGACACAGAGGCTCTCCCGGTCTCCGAGCCACAGATCGAGCAGCCGCTGCTGGAGCGGGCTGACGTCCTGGTACTCGTCCACCACGAAGTGCTGGTACTGACGGCGGATCTGGTCGGCGATGTCGTGCCGGTCCTGGAGGATGCCGACCGTGAGCAGCAGGACGTCCTCGAAGTCGATCACCGAGCGGTCGCGCTTGAGCTGCTCGTACATCCCGTAGATCTGGCCGATTTCGGCCGGATCGCGCGGAGCGTCCCGGACGGACTTGGCGACGGCGGCCGGATAGTCGGCCGGCACGGTCTGGGTGACCTTGGCCCATTCGATCTCGCCGGTGACATCCCGCAGTTCGTTGCGGTCGAGCCGGATCCCGCAGCGGGCCGCGGACTCGGCGACCAACTGGACCTTGCGCTCCAGCAGCCGCGGCAGCTCACCGCCGACCGCCTTCGGCCAGAAGAACTGGAGCTGGCGCAGCGCCGCCGAGTGGAACGTGCGCGCCTGGACCCCGCCCGCGCCGAGCTGGCGCAGCCGTCCGCGCATCTCGCCCGCGGCGCGGTTGGTGAAGGTGACGGCCAGCACACTGCCGGGCTGGAGTATCCCGGCGCGCACGCCGTACGCGATCCGGTGCGTGATGGCGCGCGTCTTGCCCGTGCCGGCCCCGGCCAGCACACACACCGGGCCGTGCAGGGCCGTCGCCACCTCGCGCTGCTCGGGGTCGAGCCCGTCGAGCACCGCGTCGGCGTCTCGCGGCGGAGCGACGATCTGGCCGGTGTCGGACTGGCCGGTCTCTGATTCGCGCGGGAACAGTGGGGAGTGCGTTGCTGCTGTCACGCCGCCATGCTGCCAGGTCCCCGGCGACGGCCGCGGGCGCTGTCCACAGGTGAGCCGCTCCAGTCATACGAATGCGGACCCGACAGCCGGTCAAGGCCGGTCAGGAGCGCGCCCGGAGCCAGGCGGAAGCCAGCCGTGAGCCCGGCGGAAGCCGGCCGTGAGCCCGGCGGAAGCACACGGCAGCCGGTGGGAATGGCGGCAGGGCCGCGTACGTTCGACTGAATGCGCCGCCGTACGAGGACGAAGGACGGCGCGTCCAGCGAGCCAGAGGAGTGCGAGAGAATGCCGGGCACTGTGACGATGTACAGCACCACCTGGTGCGGATATTGCCGTCGGCTCAAGGGCCAGATGGACCGCGAAGGCATCGCGTACACCGAGGTCAACATCGAGCTTGACCCCGATTCGGCTGCCTTCGTCGAGAAGGCGAACGGCGGAAACCAGACAGTGCCGACGGTTCTGTTCGCTGACGGCTCGACGCTCACGAACCCCTCGCTGGCCCAGGTCAAGCAGAAGATCGGCGTCTGACCCACCTGACGCACACAACCCCCGACCGGCCGGGCGCCGGATCGGGGGTTTTGTATGCCCACCCTGTACGAGCCGGCTCGGCGGTAGCGTGACCGACATGACGACCGAGGACGAGGCGGACTGCGAGGCGCTGGTCGGAGGCATGGTGAACGCGGGGGCGGTCTTCCGCCGGGGTGCGTTGGTGGAACGCCCGGCACCGCACAACGCACACGCCCTCCATTCCCACCTCCTCGCGCTGAAAGAGCACGGCTTCGACGCGGCTCCGACTCCCGTGGGTCTGACCGCTGACGGTCGTGAGCAGTTGACCTTCATTCCTGGCGACGTGGCTCTGCCACCGTTCCCGCCCTGGGTGCTGACGACAACCGCTCTCGAATCGGTGGGGATCCTGCTCCGCCGCCTGCATGCGGCCGGCGCGACCATCGCTGTCGACACCGACGTCGAGTGGCCCCAGGACCTCGCCGACCCGGAGGGAGGAACGATGGTGTGCCACAACGACATGTGCCCGGACAACGTCGTCTTCCGCGACGGTCGTGCCGCCGCCTTGATTGATTTCGACCTGGCGGCTCCGGGCCGTCCTCTCTGGGACGTCGCCATGGCCGCCCGCTACTGGGTACCCATGCTTGATCCGGTATCCGCGGCTGCCCTGTATCCCGCCGCATTGGATACGCCCGCACGGCTGCGGATCCTCGCCGACAGCTACGGCCTCTCGGCGGGAGAGCGCGCCGAATTGCCCGGAGTGATCGAACAGGCCACGGAGATCTGCCGGGCTTTCGTCACCCGCCGCGTGGCTGACGGTGATCCTGTCTACCTCCAAGCGCTGGCCGACCGTGGCGGATGGGAACGCTGGGACCGCATGCGGACCTGGCTGGCCGACCACCGCGAGACGTTCACCGTCGCGCTGCTGGACTGATGTGCTCGGCTGATCCCCCTCACACCTGCCGAGGGCTACCGGGATCACATCGACAGACGGACCACACCAAGCGCCCTGGGCTTGTCGCTCACCCTCACGAACCCCTCGCCGGCCCAGGTCAAGCAGAAGATCGGCGTCTGAAGGCCGGAGCGCCTCGTGACCGTGCCCCCCGCCGGGGGCTGAATCCGGCGGAGGCACGGTCGTGCGTTCCTGTGCGCGCGGGCGCGCGCGGCGGATGGCTCAGTTCAGCGGCTTCGGCAGTGGCTTGCCGTACCACAGCTCCACCAGGCGCGCGGCGATCGAGATGCCGGCCGGCGGCAGGATCTCGCCCGACTCGATCGCGGCCCGCAGGTCCTGCCGGGAGAACCAGCGCGCCTCCTCGATCTCCTCGCCGTCCACCATGATCTCCGAGGAGGTCGCCCGGGCCATGAAGCCCAGCATCAGACTCGACGGGAACGGCCACGGCTGGCTCGCCACGTACTCCACCTCGCCGACCGTGATTCCCGCCTCCTCGAAGACCTCGCGGGCCACCGACTGTTCGATGGACTCGCCCGGCTCCACAAAGCCCGCGAGCGTGGAGAAGCGGCCCTCGGGCCAGTGCACCTGACGGCCGAGGAGCGCGCGGTCCTCCTCGTCGGTGACCAGCATGATCACCGCCGGGTCGGTACGCGGATAGTGCTCGGCCCCGCAGGCCTGGCAGCGGCGGATGTGGCCGGCCGCCGCGATCACCGTGCGCTCGCCGCAGCGCGAGCAGAAGCGGTGCAGCCGCTGCCAGTTCTCCAGCGCGACGGCGTGCACCATCAGACCGGCGTCCCGCGCGGACAGCAGCATCCCTGCCTCACGCAGACCGGCCGGCCGGGCCGACTGGTCGATGCGCCCGGGAAGCGCGTCCTTCTGGAGCGCGAAGTAGCGGACACCGTCCTCGTCCGAGCCGAGGAAATAGCGGTGGGTCTCGGTGACCGGTGCCTCGAAGGACGGGGTCATGACCAGCTCGGTCCGGCCGTCCGGGGTGTCGTCGATCAGCACCTGGCCGCCCGAGACCACGAAGACCCGGGTCGTCGGATGGCTCCAGGCCGCCGCCAGCCAGGCCTCGTCGAGACGGTGGTGCGCCGCGCGGTCGATACCGCTGTGCGCGGTGAGACCGATGGGCCGGTGTGCGGTGGCGTCACCGCTGATGATGCTCACAGGTACTTTCCAACTCCCCCGGGGTGGATTGGGTTTCTGGTCAGCGGAGTGTTCAGCGAAGTGTGGAGGCGAGGTCCCCCCACAGATAGGCGGTGGTCTCGGCGCCCTTGAGAAGCAGGTCCAGCTCGACCTTCTCGTTCGGCGCGTGCCAGCCGTCGGACGGTACGGAGATGCCCAGGAAGAGCACCGGCGCGCCGAGCACGTCCTGGAGGTCGGCGGCCGGTCCCGAACCGCCCTCGCGGGTGAACCGGATCTTCTGGCCGAAGGCACGGCCCATGGCCCGTACGACCGACTGGAGCGCCGGATGGTCCAGCGGAGTCAGACAGGGACGGGTGGCCGCGCCGAAGCTGATCTTGTGGCGGATTCCGGCCGGCAGCCGGGCCTCGATCCAGTCGCGCACGGACCTCTCGATACGGTCCGGGTCCTGGCCGGCGACCAGCCGGAACGAGAGCTTCAGCCGGGCGGAGGACGGAATGATCGTCTTGCCGCCCGGGCCCTGATAGCCGCCTCCGATGCCGTTGACCTCGGCGGTGGGACGGGACCAGATCCGCTCCAGAGTGGTGTGACCGGCCTCGCCGAGGGTCGCGTGGGACGCGGCCGTGCGCAGCCACTCCTCCTCGTCGAAGGGCAGCTCCGCGAGGAGAGCGCGCTCGGCGTCGGTGAGATCGACGACGCCGTCGTAGAAGCCGGGGACGGTGACGCGCTCGTGCTCGTCGTGCAGGGCCGCGACAAGGCGGGCGGCGACGGTGGCGGGATTCGGGACGGCTCCGCCGAAGGAACCGGAGTGGATGTCCTGGTCCGGGCCGTACAGCTCGATCTCGCAGTCGGCGAGACCGCGCATGCCGGTGCAGACGGTCGGGGTGTTCTCCGACCACATACCGGTGTCGGAGACGATCACGACATCGGCGGCGAGCCGGTCAGCGTTCCGCTCGGTCAGAGCGCGGAAGTGCGGCGAACCCGACTCCTCCTCGCCCTCGACCAGGAGCTTGAGGTGGACGGCCGGTGTGGTGCGGCCGGTGGCGGCGAGATGGGCCCGTACGCCGAGGGTGTGGAAGAACACCTGTCCCTTGTCGTCCGCCGCGCCGCGCGCGTACATCCTGCCGTCCCGCACGACCGGCTCGAAGGGGTCGGTGTCCCAGCCGTCCTCGCGGGCGGCCGGCTGGACGTCGTGGTGGCCGTAGACCAGGACGGTCGGCGCCTCCGGGTCCTCGGAACGCCACTCCGCGTACACGGCGGGAGCGCCCGGTGTGTCCCAGATCTCGGTGACCGGGAAGCCGGTCTCCTTGAGCTTCGCGGCAAGCCAGTCGGCACTGCGCCGCACGTCAGCGTCGTGGTGGGGCTGAGCGGATATGGAGGGGATGCGCAACCAGTCGGCGAGGTCGTCGAGGAAGGCCGCGCGGTGGGTCTGGAGGTACGTACGGACGACGCTGTCCGGGATGTTGTGCATGATGTCGAGCCTAACCGGCTCCGCGGGTTGTCTTGCCTGCCGGTGCCCCGGACCGCCCGTCCGCCGACGCGGCTCCGCTCCCGCTCCCGCCGTCACCGTCGGCGTCGGCATCGCCGTTGAGGATGCGCTCCAGCTCGGGGCGGCCTGGGAGCGTCTCCGGGCGGACGACCTCTCCGCCGCGCACATAGAGGAACGCCGCTGTGACGGCGGTCAGCGGGACGCCCCGCTGCTCGGCCCAGGCGAGGCGGTAGACGGCGAGCTGGAGTGGATCGGCGGTGTGGGCCCGGCTGGTCTTCCAGTCGACGATCTCGTACGTGTACGTATCGGTCGCCGGGTCCAGCGAGCGGTAGACGGCGTCGATACGGCCCCGGATCAGGCGGCCCGCGAGCGTGAGATGGAACGGCGCCTCCACGCGGTACGGCGTGCGGTGGGCGTACGGAGTGCGCTCGAACGCGGCCTTGAGCGCGGCCAGATCGCGCTCGTCCGCGATCTCCGGCTCGTCCTCGTCGCCGCCGGGCAGCTCGTCGGGACCGAGCAGCGGCAGCGGCAGCGCCTCGAATCTCGACTCCACCCAGGCATGGAAACGGGTGCCCCGGCGGGCGGCGGGCCGTGGCGGCAGCGGCATGGGCCGGGCCAGCTCCTGGGCGAAACCGTCCGGGTCGGCGGCGAGGCGCAGAAGCTGGGAGGCCGAGAGAGAGGGCGGCACAGGGACCTCCCGGACGCCCGCGCGGGCTCGCCGCAGCTCACCGGCCAGCGCGTCGAGATCGCGGTCCCAGGAGGCGACGGCCCGGGTCTCCTCGGGCGTCAGACGGGCCGGGGCCGGCGGCCCGGGAAGCTCTCCCGGTGCCTCCGCCGCCGAGGCGCGGGCCACCGGAAGCCGGTGGGACTCCGCATCGGCGGGAGCCCGGGGAGCCGGTACGGACGGCGGCCGCGAGTCCGCCCAGGCGCCGGGTCCGTCCTCAGCGGGTTCGCCGGGTTCGCCGGGGTCGCCGAGGTCGCCGAGGTCGCCGAGGTCGCCGAGGTCGCCGGGGTCGCCGGGTTCGCCGAGGTCTGGTTCTGGTTCGGTTTCCGGTTCTGACGGGTCGTCCCAGATCTCCGGCGCACCCGGGCCGGCCGAGTCGTCGTGTCCGTCCCAGGGATCTCCGTCCTCCCAGACATCCGGAAGATCCTGGTCATCGAGCTGGTCGCGGTCGTCCTGGCCGTCCGGCGGCGCTTCCTCGCCGTCTCCCGACCGCAGTCCGTCCAGGTGGGCCAGGACCGTGTCCGCGGCCTCCCGGCGGCGGGCGAGGGACTCGGGGTCCAGAGGAAGCGGCCACGCGCGCGGCTCGGCTGCCGCCTCGAAGGCCGGATTCTCCTCGTTCTCCGCCGGCTCGTCGGCCCATGCCTCGATCTCACCGAAGCCCGCCGCGCAGTGTTCGTACAGAGCGTGCAGGAAGTCCGACGGGCCACGGGGACGCTTCTGGGTGGGGCCCCACCAGTGGCCCGATCCCAGCAGCAGCGAGCGCGGACGGGTGAAGGTGACATAGCCGAGGCGCAGTTCCTCCGTGTGCTGATGGTCCTTCATGGCCTCCTTGAAGGACTTCAGGCCCTTGGCGTCCCAGGACTCGACGCCCGGAAGCGTCGGCGCGTCACCGCGCAGCGCGTACGGAAGGACCTTCGGCTGGGACGTCCATGCCTCGCGCGCCCTGCTGTTCGGAAACTGCCCGGTGACCAGGCCCGGGACGGCGACCACGTCCCACTCCAGCCCTTTGGACTTGTGGGCCGTGAGCACCTTCACGGTGTTCTCGCCGCCCGGCAGCGCGTTGTCCAGACCCTTCTCGTACTGCGCCGCCGTACGCAGAAACGCCAGGAAGGCCAGCAGGCCGGCCTCGCCGTCGAGGGCCGCGAAGGAGGCGGCGATGTCGAGGAAGTTGCTCAGTGTCTCCCGGCGCCGGGCGGCCAGGGCGTGCGGCGACGCGGAGAGTTCGACCTCAAGGCCGGTGGTGGCCAGGACGCGGTGCAGGACGTCCATCAACGGGTCGGCGAGCGACCGGCGCAGCTCGCGCAGTTCGGTGGCGAGCCGGGCGAAGCGGACTCTGGCGGCGGCGGAGAAGGGCAGTCCGTCGTCCGGGGCACCGGCGGACTCCAGGAAGGTGTCCAGCGCGTCCGCGAGCGAGATCACCTCGGCGGGGTCGGTGCCCTCGACGGCCGCCGCCAGCCGGGCGTCCGGGTCGTCGTCTCCGTCCGGTCCCGTGCCCCGGTGGACCAGCAGCCGGGCCCGGCGGCCCAGCAGCGCCAGGTCGCGCGGGCCGATACGCCAGCGGGGTCCGGTGAGGAGCCGTACGAGCGAGGCGTTGGCGCCGGGGTCCTGGAGGACCTCGCACATCGCGACGAGGTCGGCGACCTCCGGGAGATGGAGCAGTCCGGACAGGCCGACGACCTCGACCGGCACATCGCGGGCGACGAGCGCGCCCTGGATCTCCGGGAAGTCTCCGGCGGTGCGGCACAGTACGGCGATCTCGCCCGGTTCCTTGCCCGTGCGCACGAGGTGCGCGATCGAGTCGGCGAGCCAATCGATCTCCTCCGTGTGCGTACGGAGGAGTGCGCAGCGGACACCGCCGTCGCGTTCGGCGCCGGGCGCGGGACGGAGCGCCTCGACGCCCTCGTGCATGGCGCGCAGTGGTGCGGCGAGGCCGTTGGCGAGGTCGAGGAGCCGGCCGCCGCTGCGGCGGTTCTCACTGAGGGAGAAGCGGCCGGCGGGCCGTCCGTCCGCGTACGGGAAATGCTCGGGGAAGTCGTCGAGGTTGGCGACGGAGGCGCCGCGCCAGCCGTAGATCGCCTGGCAGGGGTCGCCGACCGCCGTCACCGCGTGTCCCGTGCCGCCGCCGAAGAGACCGGAGAGCAGGAGACGCTGGGCGACCGAGGTGTCCTGGTACTCGTCGAGCAGCACGACCCGGAATTCGTCCCGGAGAAGGACGCCGACCTCGGGGCGGGTGCGGGCCAGTTCGGCGGAGAGAGCGATCTGGTCGCCGAAGTCGAGGAGATCGCGGGCGCGCTTGGCCTCGCGGTAGCGGCCGACAAGATCGAGCAGTTCCCGGCGGGCCCCGGCGGTCTCGGGCACCTTGCGCAGCTCGGCGTTGCTGAGCGTGGCGCTCTCCAGCGTGGCCGTCAGCTCGGTGTCGTACGCGCGGAGGCGACCGGGCCCCACAAGATGCTCGGCCAGCTCGGCGTCGAGCGCGAGCAGATCGCTGACCAGCGCCGGGAGCGTCTTGGTCAGTGCGGGATACGGCCCCGGCGCCTCCCGCAGCACCCGGGCGGCGAGCTGGAAGCGGGTGGCGTCGGCAAGCAGCCGGGTGGTTGGTTCGAGTCCTATCCGCAGACCGTGGTCGGTGAGCAGCCGGCCCGCGAAGGCGTGATACGTGGAAATGCGGGGCTCGCCGGGAGGGTGGTCCGGGTCGATGGCGTCCGGGTCGGTGACACCGGCCCGGACAAGTGCCTTGCGGACGCGCTCGGCCAGCTCGCCCGCCGCCTTGTTGGTGAACGTGAGACCGAGGACCTGCTCGGGAGCGACCTGTCCGGTGCCCACCAGCCACACCACTCGGGCGGCCATCACCGTCGTCTTCCCCGAACCGGCTCCGGCCACGATGACCTGCGGCGCCGGCGGCGCGATGATGCAAGCCGTCTGCTCCGGAGTGAAGGGGATGCCGAGGAGCTCCTTGAGCTGCTCGGGATCGGTGAGGTGTGCGGACACCTCGGAGAGGCTATCCGCACACACTGACAACGCCGGGCCGAGGGGCTCGCGGCGGCCGCCGGCACGAGCCGCCCGGACCACGAGCCGCTCGATCGCCGAGGCGCTCACTCGACGATCTGCCGGCCCTCCGGCTGTGCGCTGCAGGACGCGCGGAAGGAGCAGTTCGCGCAGTGCTGTCCCGTCGTGGGCGTGAAGCGTTCGTCGAGCACGCGTCCGGCGGCGGTGGCGAGCAGATCACCGACCCACTCACCGGCGAGCGGCTCCTGGGCCTGGACCTTCGGGAGTTCGTCGCCGCCCTCCCTCTTCGGCGCCGGCTGGCGGAGCTGTACGAGCTCGGCGCCGCCCGGCTCCGCGCGGCGGCCGTCGAAGACCTCGTCCAGCGCGCCCTCGCGCACCGCGAGCTGATAGACGGCGAGCTGCGGATGGTGAGCGACCTCGTCCTTGGTGGGAGCGTGCTTTCCGGTCTTGAAGTCGACGACGTAGGCGCGGCCCCGCGCGTCCTGTTCGACACGGTCCATGGAGCCCCGGATCCTTACCTGGTAGGCACCGGCTTCCAGAGTGACGTCGAATTCGTGCTCGGTGGCGGCGGTCGTGCGGCCGCCGCGGTCCGTCACATGCCAGCGGAGGAAGCGTTCGAGCGCGACGCGCGCGTGCTCCTTCTCCTGCTGGGACTTCCACGGCGCGTCGAAGGCGAGCGCGTCCCACACGGAGTCCAGGCGTGCCATGAGCACGGCGAGATCGGCGGGTGTACGGCCGGAGGCCACCTCGTCGGCCAGGACATGCACGACGTTGCCGAAGCCCTGGGCGGCGGTGGCCGGTGCGTCCGCCTTCACCTCGCGGCCGAGGAACCACTGGAGCGCGCAGGTGTTGGCGAGCTGTTCCAGCGCGCTGCCGGAGAGCGCGACGGGCTGGTCCCGGTCGCGCAGCGGGACCGCGCCGGCGGTCGGTTCGTACAGGCCCCACCAGCGGTGCGGGTGCGCGGACGGGACGAGCGGCTGGCCGTCCTCGTCACCGAGTGCCGCGAGCCGGGCGAGGCGGCGGGCGGCGGCGTCGCGCAGGGCCGGACTCGCCTCCGGGTCGACGGTGGTGGCGCGCAGTTCCGCGACGAGCGCGGCCACGGCGAGCGGACGGCGCGGCCGGCCGGTGACATCTCTCGGCTCGACGCCCAGTTCGGCGAGGAAGCGGGACGGCTGGTCGCCGTCGTCGGCCGGGGCCTTGACGGCGGTGACGACCAGGCGGTCCCGGGCCCGGGTCGCGGCGACATAGAAGAGCCTGCGCTCCTCGGTGAGAAGGGCGCCGGGAGTCAGAGGCTCGGCGAGGCCGTCACGGCCGATCCTGTCCGCCTCCAGGAGGGAGCCCCGGCGCCTCAGATCGGGCCAGAGGCCCTCCTGGACGCCCGCGACGACCACGAGCCGCCACTCCAGGCCCTTCGAACGGTGCGCCGTCATCAGACGTACCGCGTCCGGACGTACGGCCCTGCGGCTGAGAGTGTCGGCGGCGATGTCCTGGGCGTCGAGTTCCTCCAGGAAGTTCAGCGCGCCCCGGCCGCCGGTGCGCTCCTCGGCGCGGGCGGCGGCGTCGAACAGCGCGCACACGGCGTCGAGATCGCGGTCGGCGTTCCGGCCGGCCGCGCCGCCGCGCAGAGCGGACCGTTCGAGCCGCGCCGGCCACGGTGTGCCGTCCCACAGCTCCCACAGGGCCTCCTGGGCGGTGGCGCCGCCTTCGAGCAGCTCGCGCGCCTTGCGCAGCAGCGCGCCGAGCCGCTGGGCGCCACGGGCGTACGCGGGATCGTGCGCGACAAGCCGCTCGGGCTCGGCGAGCGCCCGCGCGAGCAGTGTGTCGGACGCGGCCGGCAGCCGGTTTCCGCCGGCCCGCTCCTCGTCCCGCAGCGCCCGTCCGAGCCGCCGCAGATCCGCCGCGTCCATACCGCCGAGAGGCGAGGTGAGAAGCGTGAGCGCGGTCTCGGTGTCGAGCCAGCCGGACGGCGCGGGACGGCCGCCGGCCGGAGCCTCGGCGGACGCGGTCGCCTCCGGGTCGCCTCCGGCGGGCCGGGCCGGTGGGCGGGCCGCCGCCGTGGCCACCGACCGGAGTGCGGTCAGCAGCGGCGAGACGGCCGGTTCGTGGCGGAGCGGGAGATCGTCGCCGTCGATCTCCAGAGGGACGCCCGCCGAGGTCAGCGCGCGCCGGATGGAAGGTATAGTGCGGCCTCCCGCGCGCACCAGGACCGCCATCTCGGACCAGGGAACGCCGTCCTCAAGATGGGCGCGGCGCAGGATGTCCGCGATGTTGTCGAGCTCCGTCGACGGCGTCGGATACGTGTAGGTCTCGACCCGGCCTCCTTCGCGCACCGCCGCCGGCTCCCGGTGGGCCCGTACCTTCTCGGCCGGCAGCCTGGTCAGCGGCATCCGGCGGGTCAGCAGCCGGGTCGCCGCCAGGAGCCGGTCGCCCGAGCGGCGCGCGGTGGCGAGGACCGCCACCGGGGCGGGCCGGCCGTCGGCCCGCGGGAAGGCGTACGGGAAGTCGAGGATGCCGTTCACATCAGCGCCACGGAAGGCATAGATCGACTGGTCCGGGTCGCCGAGGGCGACCAGGGTGCGTCCGTCGCCTGCCAGTGCCCGCAACAGCCGCACCTGCGCCGGGTCGGTGTCCTGGTATTCGTCGACGAACACCGCGTCGTACCGCTCCGTCAGCCGCTTCGCGACCTCCGGGCGTCCGGCGAGCAGCACCGCCCGGTGGACCAGCTCCGCGTAGTCGAGCACTCCCTGCATGTCCAGGACATCCAGATACTCGGCGAGGAAGGAAGCGGCGGCCGACCAGTCGGGACGGCCGGTACGCGCCGCGAACGCGGCCAGTGAGTCGGGGCCGAGCCCCAGCTCACGGCTGCGGGCGAGTACCGCCCGCACCTCGTCGGCGAAACCGCGCGTGGTGAGACAGGCCCGCAGCTCGTCCGGCCACCGGATGCCCGCCCGTCCCTCGCGCTCCAGGTCGAGCTGGCCCGCGAGGAGATCACGTACGGCGACGTCCTGTTCCGGCCCGGAGAGCAGCCGCAGCGGTTCGGCGAAGAGATCGGCCTCCTGATGAGCGCGGATCAGCGCGTAGCAGAAGGAGTGGAAGGTGGTCGCCTGCGGCCCTCTGGTGCCGCCGAGCCGGACCGCCATCCGGTCGCGCAGCTCCACCGCGGCCTTGCGGCTGAAGGTGAGGACCAGGATCCGCTCCGGGTCCGTGCCCCGGGCGACGCGTTCGGCGACCGACTCCACCAGCGTCGTGGTCTTGCCCGTGCCGGGCCCGGCCAGCACGAGAAGCGGCCCGGTCCTGTGGTCAACCACCGCGCGCTGGGCCGCGTCCAGCCAAGGAGGGTCCGCGGGCGCCGGAGGTGTACGCACCAGCCGGTACGCGCCCGTGGTCCGCTGCCGTACCCGGCGGTGCGGGGTACGCCCGGTGGAGAAGGAGGAGCTCACGTGGTTCGCCGGTCCTGGAGGGGTCGCTGATGGTGACACGGGTGGCTGGGGCGCGCGTGGCGCGTGCCGACGACGCTACGCCGTCGGGCGGCGAAGACGGCGGGCGTCCGCCTCCGAGGCCCTGCCACGCGGCCGTCGGGACGCCGCTCCGTGCGCGGGCCGGCCGCCGGTACGGTCATCGGACCACCCGTGACGCGGCCGGATGCCGGAAGCTGTCATATGTGAGCCGAATCGCCCGTGTCCCCGCCGCCGTCCCAGCGCGCCCGCCTCATGTCGAGCCGCGGCAGATGGCCCTCCGCACCGCGCGGCGCCTCCCGCAGCGGCGTGCCCTCCTCGCGATAGTGGTCCAGGGCCCGCAGCTCGTGTCCCGGCAGCAGCACTCCGTCGGCACGGACCACACGCCACCACGGCACGGGACCTCCGTAGAGCGCCATGGCCCGGCCCACCTGTCGCGGCCCGCCGTCGCCGAGCCACTCGGCGACATCGCCGTACGTCATCACACGGCCCGGCGGAATCAGATCGGCGACATCGAGCACCCGCTCCGCGTACTCGGGCAGCCGCGAAGCCTCCGCCCGCGCGTCCGTGTCCGGCTCCTCACTTCTCATCCCGTCCATCCTGCCGCAGCCCACCGACAGCACCGACAGCACCGCCGATCCCGCGTATCGGTACGCGTTCGCCCGGTCACCCTGTGTACGTACGCACACAAAGGGACGTATCTCGCACGCCCCGTGCCCCCGCAATGCACCCTGATGCCCCCCTCTGTCGTCCGCTCGTGCCACCATCATCCGGGCGGTGACTGGTGATACGAGATCAAGAAGAAGCGCACTCGGCAGAGGAGCAGGCCGCGCGGCCTCCCGCGGCGGCGAGCACCTCTGGCGCTGAGGCGCGCCCGGACACCGGCCCACGGCCGGACGAAGAACCGGACACGGAGCCCGCTCCCGGCGGCGGGCCCGGCCCTGAGGAGGAACCGTGCGCCGGCGGCGCGACCCGGGCCGACCGGGTCTCCGGCGACGAGCCGCTGCTCCCGGCCCGCGTCCACCGGCCCGCCGATCTGCTGCGCGTCCTCATCGGCGTCCTGGCCATCGCGCTCGTCCTCGGCCTCTCCGCCTTCGCCCACGGCACCACCTCGGGCCTCGAACAGGACATCAGCAAGGGCACCGGACAGGCTCCGGACCTGATGGTCAAGCTGGCCGGACTGGTGTCCAGCATCGCCGTGCTGCTCGTCCCGGTCGCCTTCGCGATCGAGCGGCTGATCAAACGCGACGGACTGCGGATCGCGGACGGCGTGCTCGCGGCCGTGCTCGCCCATGGCGTGACCCTCGCCACCGATCTCTGGGTCGCCAGGTCCGCGCCCGGCTCCATCCAGGACGCACTGACCCGGCCACAGCTCGGCGCCGGGCTCACCGATCCCGTACACGGCTATCTCGCGCCCGTCATCGCCTATATGACGGCGGTGGGAATGGCCCGCAGACCGAGATGGCGCGTAGTGCTCTGGGTGGTGCTGCTGCTCGACGCCTTCGCGATGCTGGTCGCCGGCTACACCACACCGTTCTCGATCATCCTCACCGTGCTGATCGGCTGGACCGTCGCCTACGGCACGCTGTACGCGGTCGGCTCGCCCAATGTCCGGCCCACCGGCCAGAATCTGATGGCGGGTCTGCGCCGGGTCGGTTTCCGCCCGGTCAGTGCCATGCGCGCGGAGGACGTGGCCGACTCCTCCGAGCAGGGAGACCGGGGCCGCCGCTATCTGGTCTCCCTGGAGGACGGCCCGCCGCTCGACGTCACCGTCGTCGACCGCGAACAGCAGGCCCAGGGCTTCTTCTACCGGGTGTGGCGGCAGCTCGCGCTGCGCTCCATCACCACCCGCAGATCCATCCCGTCGCTGCGCCAGGCCCTCGAACAGGAAGCGCTGCTCGCGTACGCGGCCATCGCCGCCGGGGCCAACGCGCCCAAGCTCATCGCCACCTCGGAGCTGGGTCCCGACGCCGTCATGCTCGTCTACGAGCACCTCGGCGGCCGGACGCTCGACTCGCTGGCCGACTCGGAGATCTCCGACGAGCTGGTACGCGGTGCCTGGCGCCAGGTGAAGGCGCTCCAGTCACGGCGTATCGCCCATCGCAGACTCACCGGTGACGCCCTCCTGGTGGACCGTTCCGGCCGGGTGATCCTCACGGAGCTGCGCGGCGGCGAGATCGCGGCGGGCGATCTCGTCCTGCGTATGGACACCGCCCAGCTCCTCACCACGATGGGGCTGCGCGTCGGCGCGGAGCGGTCGGTCGCGGCGGCCGTCGAGGTCCTCGGCCCGGACGCCGTCGCCGACTGTCTGCCGTTGCTCCAGCCGATCGCGCTGAGCCGCTCCACCCGCGCGACCCTGCGCCGGCTCGCCCGTGAGCGGTCGCAGCGCGAGCGGGAGGCGGTGCTCGCGGCGTCCGAGACGAACAAGCGCGCCAAGGTGGCGGAGGCGGCCGCCGCCGACGGCGACCGCAAGGCCGTCCGGAAGTCCCTGCGCGCGGAGAAGCAGGCGGAAAAGCGGGCGATAGACGACGCGCTCGACGAGGCGCGCGAGGAGGACCTGCTCTCCCAGATGCGCCGGCAGGTGCTGCTGATCAGGCCGCTGGCGCCGGTTGAGCCGGTCCGGCTCGAACGGATCAAGCCGCGTACGCTCATCAGCTTCATCGCCGGGGCTGTCGCCGCCTACTTCCTGCTCACCCAGTTCACCCAGCTCGACTTCAACACGGTCATCGCCCAGGCGCACTGGGGCTGGGTGGCGGCGGCCGTGGCGTTCTCGGCCCTCAGCTATGTCGCGGCGGCGATGAGCCTGCTGGGCTTCGTGCCGGAGCGGGTGCCGTTCCTGCGGACCGTCGTCGCACAGGTCGCCGGATCCTTTGTGAAGATCGTCGCACCGGCGGCGGTCGGCGGTGTGGCGCTGAACACCCGCTTCCTCCAGCGCGCGGGAGTACGGCCCGGACTCGCCGTGGCCAGCGTGGGCGCGTCACAGCTCTTCGGGCTCGGCGCGCACATCCTGCTGCTGCTCTCCTTCGGCTATCTCACCGGTACGGAGAAGACGGCGTCGCTCACGCCGTCCAGGACGGTGATCGCCGGTCTGCTGACGGTGGCCGTGCTGGTGCTGGTGGTGACCGCGATCCCGTTCCTGCGCAAATTCGTGGTGACCCGGCTGCGCTCGCTGTTCGCCGGAGTGGTGCCGCGCATGCTGGACGTACTGCAGCGACCGCTGAAGCTGCTCACCGGCATCGGCGGGATGCTGCTGCTCACGGGCGTGTTCGTGATGTGTCTGGACGCGTCGATCCGGGCCTTCGACAACGGTAACCAGCAGCTCAGCTACGCGAGCATCGCGGTGGTCTTCCTCGCCGGCAACGCGCTGGGCTCGGCGGCGCCGACACCGGGCGGTGTGGGCGCGGTCGAGGGCGCGCTGACACTGGGTCTGATCGCGGTGGGGCTGCCGAAGGAGGTGGCCGCGCCCGCCGTGCTGCTGTACCGGCTGCTGACGCTGTGGCTGCCGGTGCTGCCCGGCTGGCTGTGCTTCGGCCATCTCACCCGTAAGGGAGCGCTGTAGGGCCGCTCCCGCGCCTCGCACCGGCTCGCGCTCCGGCGCCCGGCACCGCTCCGGCGGCTTCCGGGAGGTGTGGCCGGGATGTGGCCGCCACCCGCATGGCCCGCGGCCCCGCGCGGCCCACGCCGCCGGGGCGCACGATGGGGCCATGCCGACATCCCCCGCCACCCGGCGCGGCACGGGTCTTGCCGCCGTCACCGCCGCCGCACTGCTGGCCGCCACCGGATGCTCCGACAACGGAGGCGCCGACAGCGGAGAGTCCGGCAGTACGGTCAGGCCCAAGGACATGGCTTCCCAGCGGCTGGACTGGAAGAGATGCCCGGCCCCGGACACGGCGGAAGGCGGCGGTACGGCGCCGTCACCACTGCCCGGCGGCGCTCAGTGGGAGTGCTCGTCCATGACCGTCCCGCTCGACTACGCCAAGCCGGACGGCGCCACGATCAAGCTGGCCCTCATCCGGGCCAAGGCCCGCGACCAGGCCCGGCGGATCGGCTCCCTCGTCTTCAACTTCGGCGGCCCCGGCGGCTCCGGCGTCGCCACGCTGCCGTCCTTCGCCAACGATTACGAGAAGCTCCGCTCCCGGTACGACCTGGTCAGCTTCGACCCGCGCGGGGTCGGCCGCAGCGACGGCGTGGAGTGCGAGAACGCCAGGCAGCTCGACGCGTACTACGCCCAGGACGCCACCCCGGACGACGCCGCCGAGGAGAAAGCCTTCACCGACGGGCTGGCGACCTACGCGGCGGCCTGCGAGAAGAACTCCGGTACCGCGCTGCCGTATGTGGGCACGACCAATGCCGCCCGCGACATGGAGACGATGCGGAAGGTCCTCGGCGACAACAGACTCAACTACTTCGGCATCTCGTACGGCACCGAACTGGGCGGCGTCTACGCCCATCTGTATCCGAAGTCCGTCGGCAGGGCCGTCTTCGACGCCGTCGTCAACCCGACCGAGAACTCCGAACAGGGCTCGCTCGGCCAGACAAAGGGCTTCCAGCTCGCTCTGGAGAACTTCGAGAAGGACTGTGTGGCCCGCGGCGACGCCTGCAAACTGCCCGGCAGCACTCCGAAGGAGGTCGAGGCGCACATCACGGGACTGCTCGACCGGCTCGACAAGCAGCCCATCGCGGGCATCGGCGACCGTGAGCTGACGCAGACCCAGGCCACCAACGGCATCGCGCAGGCGCTCTATTCGAAGGAGTTCTGGCCGCTGCTGGAGGAAGGCGTGGACGAGGCCGACGCGGGCAGCGGCGCCCTGCTGCTCGCCCTGTCCGACTCGATGAACGGACGCGACGAGAAGGGCCAGTACAGCAATCTCCAGGCGGCCAACGCGGCCGTCAACTGTGTGGACTCCAAGGAGCGTTACACGCTGGAGCAGACCAAGGCGAAGCTGCCGGAGTTCCGCGCGGCCTCGCCCGTCTTCGGGGACTTCCTGGGCTGGGGGCTGATGGGCTGCACCAAGTGGCCGGTGCCGGGGCAGTGGACGACACCCGATGTGAGCGCTCCGGGCTCGGCACCGATCCTGATCATCGGCAACACCGGTGACCCGGCGACCCCGTACGCCGGCGCGAAGGCGATGGCCAACGCGCTGGGCAAGGGTGTCGGCGTCGAGATCACCTATCGCGGGCAGGGCCACGGCGCGTACAACAGCGGCAACGCCTGTGTGCAGGACGCCGTGAACGGCTATCTGCTGAACGACAAGGTGCCCGCGGCGGGCACCGTCTGCGACTAGGCGTCTGACCGTGGTGAAGGGGCCGGTCCGTGCGGACCGGCCCCTTCATGGGGAAAGCGTCAGGTCTCAGTAGACCGGCTTGTCCGGCTCGATCTGGTTGACCCAGCCGATGACACCGCCACCGACGTGCACCGCGTCCGAGAAGCCCGCGGACTTGAGCACCGCCAGGACCTCCGCGCTGCGGACACCCGTCTTGCAGTGCAGGACGATCTTCTTGTCCTGCGGCAGGGTCTCCAGAGCGGTGCCCATCAGGAACTCGTTCTTCGGGATCAGCTTCGCGCCGGGGATCGAGACGATCTCGTACTCGTTCGGCTCCCGGACATCGATGATCTCGATGTTCTCCTTGTCGTCGATCCACTCCTTGAGCTGCTTGGGAGTGATCGTCGAACCGGCCGCCGCCTCCTGGGCCTCCTCCGACACGACACCGCAGAAGGCCTCGTAGTCGATGAGTTCGGTGACGGTCGGGTTCTCGCCGCAGACCGCGCAGTCGGGGTCCTTGCGGACCTTGACCTGGCGGTACTGCATCTCCAGAGCGTCGTAGATCATCAGCCGGCCGACCAGCGGCTCGCCGACACCCGCCAGGACCTTGATCGCCTCGGTGACCTGGATGGAGCCGATGGACGCGCAGAGCACGCCCAGCACACCGCCCTCGGCGCAGGACGGGACCATGCCGGGAGGCGGGGGCTCCGGGTAGAGGCAGCGGTAGCAGGGGCCGTACTCGGACCAGAACACGCTGGCCTGGCCGTCGAAGCGGTAGATCGAACCCCATACGTACGGCTTGTTCAGCAGCACGCAGGCGTCGTTGACGAGATAGCGGGTGGCGAAGTTGTCCGTGCCGTCCACGATCAGGTCGTACTGCGAGAAGATCTCCATCACGTTCTCGGCCTCAAGCCGCTCTTCGTGAAGGATCACGTTCACATAGGGGTTGATACCGAGGACGGAGTCACGCGCGGACTGCGCCTTGGACCGGCCGATATCGGCCTGGCTGTGGATGATCTGGCGCTGCAGGTTCGACTCGTCGACCTCGTCGAACTCCACGATGCCGAGCGTGCCGACACCGGCCGCGGCCAGGTACATCAGAGCCGGAGAGCCCAGGCCTCCGGCTCCCACACACAGCACCTTCGCGTTCTTCAGCCGCTTCTGCCCGTCCATCCCAACGTCCGGAATGATCAGATGACGGGAGTACCTGCGGACCTCGTCGACGGTGAGCTCGGCAGCGGGCTCGACCAGGGGTGGCAGCGACACAAGGACCTCAACAAGGGGGTTGGTCGGTCATTCAGTACGGTTCTTAACCCCATAACACTGCCACGGCCCCTCTCATTCCGAGACACCCGGTCCGCCTCGCGAGACGACGCCGTCCCAGTGGCCGGGCAGTGTCCCGGAGCGCCCGCGGTCAGCAGGACCGGAGCCGGGCCGGCCCCGGGCGGCGAAGCGCCCGGAACCGGCCGGCGGCCGCGGTCAGATGCGGCATGCCGCCTCCATCCAGATGTCGGCGAGTGACTCCTCCAGATTGATCCGGGGCCGCCAGCCGAGCCGGTCACGCGCGGTGCGTACATCCGCCTGCTGCCAGCTCCCACAGCCGTCGGGATACGGGAACGGCCCGATGCCCAGGTGTTCCACCATCGGCTCGCCCCGAGGCGCGCCGACCGTCGCGTGGCCGGAGCGGATCGGTCCGGCGGGCACATCCAGCTCGTGCATGGCGCCCGCGTAGCCGGCGACCCGCGCCAGGACGGCGGCGGCGTCCCTGAGCCGTACGGCGCGACCGGTGCCGATATTGACGATGCCCTGCGCGGCGGAGAGCGAGGCGGCGTGCACGGCGCGCGCCACATCGCGTACGTCGACGAAGTCGCGCTGCACTCCGAGGCCGCCGAGCTTCAGCTCACCGTCGCCGGACTGCATGGCGCGGCGCATCGCCTCCGCGAGCCGGCCGAGCGGAGAGCCCGCCGGTGTGCCGGGACCGACCGGCGAGAACACCCTGAGCACGATGGCGTCGAGCCCGGCGCCCAGCACCAGTTCGGACGCGGCGAGTTTGCTTACGCCGTACGGGCCGCCGGGACGCGGCACGGCGTCCTCCGCGGTCGACGAGCCGTGCTGGGACGGCCCGTACTCGGACGCGCAGCCGAGCTGGACCAGCCGGGCCCCGCAGCCGCTGCGGCGCAGGGCCTCGCAGACGGTGGCGACGGCGACCGTGTTGTGGCGGGTCAGCTCGCGGGCGCCGCCGCGGGTCGCGCCCGCGCAGTTGATGACCACGCCGGGATGGACGGCGTCCAGGAAGCGGGTGAGCGCTCCCGGGCTGCCGCCCGCGAGGTCGAACCGTACGTCGGCGTCGTCGCCGCGGCCGAGCGCGGTGAGGTGGACGGCGGGGTCGGCGAGCAGCCGGTCGGCCACGAAGCGGCCGAGGAATCCATTGGCACCGAGCAGCAGGACCCTCATCGCGCGGCCCCTCGGTGCCGCAGGGCCGGTGCTGGGTTTTGCGGGGTCATGTCTGTCGTCTCCTTGAGGTGTGTCGCGGTGCGCTTGTCACGGGATACGCGTGGGATATCGGCGGCTCCGTGGGCCTGGGATGTCGGGATGCCGGGACGCATACGTACGTCAGCGGTGGGCCGAGGCCCGGGAGAGGGCGACGGCGGCGTGCGTGAGGAGCCCGAGAGCGGCCGCTCCGCAGGCGAGTGCGGATACGGTTCCGCCGCCCCAGTCACGGACGAGGGCCCGGACGGGCACGGCGAGGAACTCACCGCCCGGGAGCCGGCCCGCCGGCGCGGACGCGCAGGCCAGGGCTTCCACGGCACAGGCGGCGGCGAGTCCGGTGGCCGCCGGCTCCGGAAAGCCGTGGACCGTCAGCAGCCGGGCGAGGAACAGCAGGGTGCCGAGGGTGACGGTGGGAGCGAGTGCGCCCGGTTCGTCGTCTCCGAAGACGGGCGCGGCGAGCAGCGAGAGACCGGTCAGAGCGGCGGCGTACAGTCCCACGGCGGCGAGCAGCAAGGGACGCGCACCGGCCGCGAAGTCGGCGAGTCCACGGCTGTCCGTGAGCCGGCGCCGCGCCTGTACGGAGAAGAGCCGGGCGCACCAGGCGGCGGGTGCGACGGAGCAGGCGAGCACCGCGAGAGGCGTCAGGGTCGCGGACCAGGAAGCGCCCGGGCCGTCACCGGCGAGCCGGTCCAGCACCGCCTCGCCGCAGAGCAGAAAGGCCAGCAGCCAGTACACCCAGAGCCCGGCGGCCGGGGCCCGGCGGCCCTCGGCGCGCAGCGGCCCGCGCCGGAGGCAGGCGGAGAGCGTTCCGGAGAGCGCGCAGGCTCCCGCCAGGGCTATCGCGAGCTGTCGTTGCCCGCTGCTGTGCGCGAGGGCCACCAGCGTCAGTGAGCACACGACGCCGGGCAGCAGGGCGAGGACGGCCCACCGGGACCGGTCCGTCCAGCCCGCGCGCCCGTCCCGGCCCGCGCCGGAATCCGCACCGGTCGCGGGCCGGCCGGCGGTCTCCAGGTCCGTGCCGCGCGGGACGCGCGCGTACAGCTCCTCGGCGAGCGAGAAGACGTCCCGGTGCCGGAAGCGGGCGGCGGTCCGGTCGGTGATCCCGTGTGCCTCAAGACCGGCGGCGATCTCCAGTGGGTCGACCGCCTGCTCGCAGAGCAGCCGGTGCCGGTGCATCAGGGTTCTGACCGGATCGACGGGCCCGCGCCGGGCGGCGGGGTTCCTCGCGGCGGCGCCGGACGGCGCGGCGGGGCCGGCCGCCTCTTCCGGTGGACGCGCCGCCGGAGTGGGAGGCTCGCCGGGAAGGAGCGTCTGGAAGCGGAAGTCCCAGCGGTCCGGTCCGGTGGAAGCCGGTGCGTCCGGCGTATGGGGTGTGCGCGGCGTATTCAGCGGTGTATTCGGCGTGCGCGGTGGATTCAGCGGTGTATTCAGCGGTGGATTCAAGGGAGCGCCTTCGTCAGACATCGCTCTCACCCGCTCCGGCGCGCGCGCCGACGGGTACGGCTGTGTCCGGACGGCGCGGCGGGCGCTGCGGCAGCGGCGGGCGCCCGGCGGTCCAGCGGCCAGGGACATAGGTCTCGGCCGGGTTGGCGAAGGGCAGCGGCTCCCCGGCGGCGTCCACGGCCTCCGCCGGTCGCCGTACGGGGCTGCGCGAGATGAGTTCCAGATAGATGCCGTGGAACGCCGCGAGGTTCTGCTCGACGCTGAAGAGTTCCAGCGCCCGGGAGCGAGCCGCCGCGCCCAGCCGGTCGCGGCGCTCGGGGTCGCGCAGCAGCGCGACGCAGGCGTCCGCGAGCGCCCGCGGATTGCGCGGCGGCACCACGAGCCCCGTACCGCCGATGACTTCGACGACCGCGCCGACATCCGTGGAGACCGTCGCCCGCCCGCAGAACATCGCCTCGACAAGGCTGATCGGGAAGCCCTCGACCACGCTGGAGAGGACGACCACACCGCCCGCCGCGTAGGCGTCGGGCAGCTCGGGGACTTCCGGGCCGCCCATCTCCTCGAAGGAGACGGGATTGTCGCCGGCGCTGTGCGCGTCGGCCGCCTCGTCGGGAAAGAGCTGCGCGGCCAGGCCCCGGCAATAGCTGAGATAGGCGGTCGCGGCGGGGCCCGGCGCGGGCGCGCCCACGATCCGCAGCCGGGCGCCCGGTTCCGCCTTGCGGACCTCGACGAAGGCGTGCAGCAGCGAGACGAGGTCCTTGGCCGGTTCGATCCTGCCGACCCAGACGAGGGTGGCGGGGTCGGCGCTGTCGGGTCCGTCACCCACCGTCGAGAACCGCTCCGCCTCCACACCGGGATAGACCGTGCGCAGCTTGGCGGGGTCGGCGCCGCATCTCTCCTGCCAGCGTCTGGCATGGGTGTTGCCCGGGGTGATGACGCTCGCCTGCCGGTAGACCTCGGCGGCCAGCCGTCCCTGGAAGGCGGCGAGCAGGGCGCGGACCGGGGCGCCGACGGAGGGCTCCGCCGGCGCGCTCACTCCGGCGGTGGCGAGGTAGTGCGCGCGCAGTTGTACGCCGTACTCCGTCACCAGCAGCGGTACCCCGAAGAAGCGTTTGGCCAACAGGCCCGACAGCGCCGCGGATCCGGCGGACGCGGCATGGCAGAGGTCGGCCGCGCCCAGACCGTCGTCGCCGTACCAGTCGAGCGAGAGGGGGCGCAGAGTGCGCTCCAGCCGATCCGCGAACGTCAGGTAGTCGGCGACGGTGGCGGATTGCACGCTCCGGCGTGCGCCGGGAGCCCGGCAGGCGGCCTCCAGCAGCCGTACGGCGGCTTCGGAGCGCAGTGCGGCGTACAGTCCGCCGCGCTCCCTGGCCAGGTCGGCCAGTCCGTAGAGGCCCGCCGCGAAACCGTCCGCGCCTCCGGAGCCCGCGGCGCCTTCCGGGCCTTGCGCGTCGGCGGAGCAGACGGCCGCGACCAGTTGTCCGAAGTGGGCCGCGAACCGGCGCCGGTCACGCCGGCCATGGCCGCGGCCGTCGTCGGCCGACGCCCACAGAGACGCGGTGCGCACCCGCTGGACCTGCGGCGGCAGCTCTATCCAGCCGCGTTCTTCCTGCTGGGCGCTGCGGCCCAGCGCGTAGATGTCGAACTCGTGCTGTGCGAGCCCGCGCACGAGCCGGTCGCACCAGAGCCTGGACTCGCCTGTCGCATACGGATAGCCACCGTCCGTAAGCAGTCCGATCCGCACGAGGACACCCCCGATCTCCCTTGTGGACGGCCGCCGTTGATCCGGCGACTCGCAGCGGGAAGACCGTAAGCGGACAGACCGGTGGTACGACGGACGGTTGTCCGTCGCACCACCGGAAGGGGTGAATGCACGTAACTTTCTCGGACCCGCGGCGTTCAGTCGCGCTACGGAGCCCTTTCCTTACGGAAGGTCAGGCCACGGCCATACCTTCGGGGAGTGCCTTGCGAGCCGACCGGCGCGCGGCGGCGCGGGCCGGGTCGAGCGCGGGCACAGCGGCGAGAAGCTGCCTCGTGTACGGGTGGGCGGGCGCGCCGTACACCTCGTCCACGCTGCCCTGTTCGACGATCCTGCCGTTCCGCATGACCGCGACCCGGTCGCTGACCTGCCGTACGACGGCGAGGTCATGAGCGATGAAGACCAGCGCCAGGCCCAGCTCCCGCTGGAGCTCCGCCAGGAGCGCGGTGACCTGCGCCTGGGTCGTCACATCGAGTGCGGAGACGGGCTCGTCGCAGACGATGAGCCGCGGCTCGGCCGCGAGCGCCCGGGCGATCCCGACGCGCTGGCGCTGGCCGCCGCTGAACTCGTGCGGATACCGGTCGTACCGGTCGGGATCGAGGCCGACCCGCTCCAGCAGTTCGCGTACCCGCGCGACGATCCGCGTCTCGTCGAGCACTCCGGCGGCCCGCAGCGGATCGGCGACGGACTCGCCCACGGAACGGCGTGGGTTGAGCGAGGAGACGGGATCCTGGAACACCATCTGGAGCTCGCGCCGGTAGGGCCGCAGCTCCTTCTCGGACAGCGACCCGATCTCCGCGCCCCGGTAGCTCAGCCGCCCGCCGCTCGGATCCAGCAGCCGTACGAGCATCCGGCCGAGGGTGGTCTTGCCGCTGCCGCTCTCGCCGACGATGCCCAGGGTCTCGCCGGGACGGACGGTGAGCGACACGCCGTCCACGGCGGTGACCGTCTGGCGTCCGCGCCGGAACTCCCGCCGCAGGCCGTCCGCTTCGATCAGCACGTCGTCCGACCGGTCGGGGCCGGGCCGGGTCAGCACCGCCGCGTCCACCCGGGGCACCGCCGCGAGCAGTGCGCGCGTGTAGCCGTCCTCCGGAGCGCCGAGCACCTCGGCCACCGCGCCTCGCTCCACCTCCCGGCCGTGCCGCATCACCAGGATCTCGTCCACGCTCTCCGCCGCGACGCCGACGTCATGGGTGACCAGCAGCAGCCCCATGCCCGTCTCGCGGCGCAGATCATGGAGGAGGTCCAGGATCTGGGCCTGGACGGTGACATCCAGCGCGGTGGTCGGTTCGTCGGCGATCAGCAGCCGTGGTTCGCAGGCGAGCGCCATCGCGATCAGCGCGCGCTGGCGCATCCCGCCGCTGAATTCGTGCGGCCGGGCCTTCGCGCGGCGCGCCGCGTCCGGGATGCCGACCCGGTCGAGGACCTCCACGGCCCGTGCGCGGGCCGCCCGTCGCGAGGCGTCCGTATGGACCCGGTAGACCTCGGCGATCTGGTCGCCGACCGCGTAGTACGGATCCAGGGACGACAGCGGGTCCTGGAAGACCATCGCGGCCACCGCTCCGCGCAGCGCGCGCAGTTCGCGGTCGGACGCCGCGTTCACATCCGTGCCGCCGACCCGCACCGTGCCGCCGACGCGGGCGCCCGTCCCGCGGTGCAGACCCAGCAGCGCGCCCGCGACCGTGCTCTTGCCGCTGCCGGATTCACCGACCAGGCCGATCGCCCGGCCGGCGCCGAGCGAGAAGGACAGCCCGTCCACGGCCCGTACGGTCTCCTCTCCCGGCGAGAAGTCGACGGTGAGGTTTTCCACCAGGACCAGTTGCTCCGTCACAGGAGAGCCACCCTTCGGTCGGCCGCGGCGTACAGCAGGTCCGCGACCACGTTCGCCAGCACGACGGCCGCGCCGATGACCAGCACCACTCCCACCACCACCGGCAGGTCGACATCGCGTACGCCGTCGATCAGTGTCTTGCCGATGCCCGGGATGTTGAAGAGGGACTCGGTCAGCACCGCGCCGCCCATCATCGTGCCGAGGTCCAGGGCGCTGAGCGCGATGACCGGTGGCACGGCGCCGCGCAGCGCGTGCCGCGCGACGACCGTCCGCTCGCCGACGCCGTACGCGCGGAAGGTGCGGATATGGTCCTCGGCCAGCGTCTCCAGCGTGGAGCTGCGCGTCAGCCGCGCGTATTTGGCGCTTTCGAAGAAGCCCAGCGCGAGCCAGGGCAGCAGCATGTTCCAGGCCCACTGCTCGGGATTGTCGGACAGCGGCACATACGACGGGAACGGCAGCCACTGGAGATACGCGCACACCACCATCAGAAGCAGCAGCCCGAGGATGAAGACCGGCGTGCCGGTCCCTGCGAGAGTGAGCACGGTCAGCGCGCGCTCCGTGAACCCGCCCCGGCGCAGCGCCGAGAGCAGTCCGCTGCCCACGCCGATGATCAGGCAGATCGCCATCGCGCCGAAGGCGAGCGAGGCGGTGGCCGGCAGCCGCTCCAGGATGAGCTGCGTGACCTGCTGGTCGGTCTGGTACGAGAAGCCGAGGCAGGGCGCGTCGCAGTGCAGCGCGGCCGTGCCGGTGGAGTAGTCGCGCCCGGCGAAGATCCCCTGGAGGAAGTGCGCGTACTGCACATACACCGAGTCGCCGAGGCCGAGCTGCTCACGCACCTGCGCGACCTGCTGCGGGGAGCACCGTTCGCCGCAGGCGAGTCTCGCCGGGTCGCCCGGCGCCAGATAGAAGAGCGCGTAGATCACGACGGAGAGCACGAGCATGACGAGCAGCGCGCCGCCGAGCCGTTTGAGCAGATAGCGGGTCATGAGGCCGTTTCCCTGGACATCTTGCGGGACTTCCGCGTCCCGATCCGCAGCCTGCTGGCTTCCCTCGGGTCCAGCGCGGTCCGCACCGCGTCGCCCAGCACGGTGAAGGCGAGGACGGTCACGAACAGCAGCCCGGCCGGGAGCAGGACATACATCGGGTCCGCCCGGAACCAGGTCTGCGCGGTCGACAGCATCTGTCCCCACGACGGCGTCGGCGGCTTGACCCCGACACCCAGGAAGGACAGGGACGCCTCGATCACGATGTTCGAGGGCAGCAGGATCGCCGCGTAGGTGATGACGGGCGCCGCGAGCGACGGCAGCAGCTCGCGCCGCGCCACCCGCCAGCGGCCGGAGCCGCCGAGGCGGGCCGCGGCCACGAAGTCGAGCTGCTTCAGCGTCAGCGTCTGCGCTCGGACGATCCGTGACGTACCGCCCCAGTTCAGCAGCCCGATGACCAGGATCAGCAGCAGCGGGCGCGGGAAATCGGCGGGCACGACGGCCGTCAGCGCGATGGCGAGGACAAGCATGGGCAGCGCGATCATCACATCGGTGATCCGGCTGAGAAGGCTGTCGAGGAAACGGTTGCCGAGTCCGGCCGCGAGGCCGACCGCGACACCGATCACCACCTGCACCACGGTCGCGCCCACGGCCACGAGCAGCGAGATCCGGGCTCCGTACAGCACGCGTACGAACAGGTCCCGCCCGGTGCCCGGTTCGACACCGAGCCAGTGGTCGCCGCTCACGCCGCCGAACGAGCCGAGCGGCACACCGCCGCGCGCCGAGTCCACCAGTGAGTCGTGGTACGAGTTCGCGTCCTGGCCCTCCAGCGCGGCGAGCAGCGGCGCGGCGAGCGCCAGCACCACCAGCAGGACGAGAACGCCGGCCGAGACGACGGCCGCGGGACGTGCCCGCAGCCGTCGCCACGCCTGGCGGGCGCCCGAGGCGGCGGGCGTCGCCGCCACCGCCCCGGGCGCCAGCAGATCAGGAACAGTGCTCACTTGACCGCGACCTGCGAGATGTCGAGCACACCGGTCCAGTCGCTGATCACGACATTCTTGACGTCCTTGCCGACCAGCCGCTTGTAGACCGGGTGGAAGAGCGGCACGTCGAGCGCCTGCTCACCGATCTTCTTGTCGAGCGCGCCCCACCGCACGGCGGCGGCGTTCGGGTCGGTCAGCTTGTTGATCTCGTCGATCTCCTTGTTGACCGCCGGGTCGTCGAGCTGCGCGTGGTTGAAGTTGGCGCCGTCCTTGACGATCTGCCGGCCGTCGAAGATCGGAGCCAGGAACGGGCCTCCGGACGGCCAGTCCGCGCCCCACCGGGAGATGAAGAAGCCGGGGCCGTTCTTGACGGTCCAGCGCGCCTCGTTGAACGCGTTGGGCTCCAGGCCCACCAGCTTGACCGTGATCCCGGCCTGCTTCAGCGCCTCCTGGACGGCCGTGGCGACCTCGGGGCTGGTCTCGCGGTTCTGCTCGGTGGAGTGGGTGAGGGAGATGGTCAGCCCGTTCGGGTAGCCGGCCTCCTTCAGCAGCTCCTTGGCCTTCGCCGGGTCGCCGGTCTTGCCTGCCGGGAAGTGGTCGTACGGCGTGTAGCCGAACGCCTTCTGGTTCGGCAGGAAGGTGGTCGCGGGCTCGGCGAGAGCGGAGCCGCCGGCCGCGTTGATGACGCTGGTCCGGTTGACCGCGTACGAGATCGCCTGGCGCACCTTCGGGTTGTCGAACGGCTTCACCTTCGGGTTGAAGGCGAGGTAGTTCGTGTAGCCGAAGTGCCCGGTGCCGACGCGGCCGGAGAGCGCCTTGTCATTGCCGATCTGCGCCAGCTCGGCGGGGCCGAGGTTGGTGTCGGTGGTGATGGCCGCGGCGTCCGCGCCCGAGCTGGTGGTCAGCCGCTGGTTGATGACGGCCGAGTCGAGGCCCGCCTTCACGTCGATCTTGTCCGGGTAGGCGTGGCGCTCCGCGTCGGTCTTCTCCGACCAGTTCGGGTTGCGCTCCAGCACGAGGTGTTCGCCGTCGCCCTCGTTCTTGACGACCTTGTACGGACCCGAGGAGACGGGGTGCTCCTCGTACTTCGCTCCGGTGTCCTTGGCCTTCGGCACCGGCGCGAACTGCGTGGCGGTGGCCAGGAAGGGGAAGTCGCCCTCGGGCTTGTTGAGCTTGAAGACGATGGTCCTGGCGTCCGGCGTCTCGATCGAGTCGAGGCCCTTCTTGTCCTTGTACGGGCCCTGGTAGTCCGCGCCGCCGATCAGCCAGTCGCGCAGATAGGGCGCGCCGCCGGAGAGCTCCGCGGCGAACGAGCGCTCGACGCCGTACTTGATGTCGGCACTGGTGACCGGGGTGCCGTCCTCGAACTTCAGGTCCTCTTTGAGGGTGTACGTCCACTCCGTGGCGTCCGCGTTGGGACGGCCGGTGTCGGTGGCGAGGTCGGGGACGACCTCGTTGCCGGCCGCGCCGTTCTCACGGTTACGGGTGGTCAGCGTACGGAAGACCAGCGAGGGGATGTTGCCGCCGCCGGACGTGTAGAGGCGGGCCGGGTCGAAGTCGCTCTGCGCGGAGCTGTTCAGGACGGAGAGCGTGCCGCCCTTCTGAGGCTTGGCCGTGCCTGTCGCACCGGCCTTGGCATCGTTGTCCTCGGGGCCCGCGCAGGCCGCGGCACCGGCTGCCACGACCAGGGTGACGGCTGCCGCTGCCACGCGGCGGGATATGACGGACGGTTGACGCATCGGAAGAGGCCTCTCGGTGTGCTGCACAGGCAGAGTTTCAGCGGGAAGAAGGAGAAAAGGCGCGAAACGCCCATCGTCCGCACAGACGGCAGTGACGGAGAGGAAGAAGAGGATCTGCCTGCCACACCCATTCGCGGACGAAATACGCCCAGGCGCGGACACTTACGGCGAAAAGGCTCGGCCGACGCGCGCTCGGGCTGGCGTCAGCGACAGTGAATGTCTGCCACGCACAGCGCGGTCACGCCAATGAGCGTGAGCTCAATGACGGCATGACCGGTAGCGGCGCGGCGGGGTGACATGCCCAAAAATATGAACGACCCCGCGCCCGATGTCAACGTCGTTTGAGACGGCCGTCTCAATCTTCGGGATATGGCCAGGGATTGGCCTCGCATTCGATGCCGTTGAGGCTCAGCGACTTGGTCTGCTGCTGCATCACCGGAGCGGGCGCGCCAGGTGTCTCACAGTCCTCGTGATTGTGTTTGAGCCGGTGTCCGACCTCATGGTTGATGAGCATCTCGCGGTAGCTGAACATCGCGTCGTCGCCATAGGTCTTCGCGCCCTCCGCCCAGCGGTACGCGTTGATCATCACGCGATCGGTGAAGAGCGAGTCGCACGACACATTGTCGACGGTCGTGTCCAGACCGGACTTGGCGCACCAGACGGCCGTCGTCCCCGGGCTCGCCAGAGTGACGACGAAGTCGGCCTTGCCGCCGGAGATCCGCTCGAAGGTCATGGCGCCCCGGTGCGCCCAGCTCCGGTCGTCGTTCAGGGTCTTCTGGACGGCTTTCGCGAAGAGGTTCCCGTCCAGGCCGAGACCGTTCTCGACATCCACCCGGTAACGGAACTTCCGTCCCTTGCCCGGCGCCTTCTCGAAGCCGGGCACGGCGGTGAAGTCTCCGGACGCCTTCATCCTGGGATCGAGCGAGAGCCTCTTGGCCATCAGTTCCTCATAGCCGGCGACCGGCGGCGCGGCCGGTGCCTCGCCGACCGGTGTCGGCCGGCCGTCCGAGCGGGAGGCGTCACCGCCGGCCGGGCCGCGGTCGAGGCGCTCCGCCGCCTTGGCGTCGACCGGATTCCCACCGCCGTCGGCGACCTGACCGGCCACCACGACGGCGAGCACCGTGATCACCGCGGCGGCGGCGATCCCGGTGAAGGCGCGTCCCTTGCCGCCCTTGGCGGGCCGCTCAGGTCCGCCGCCGGCCGAGCCGGTCCCGTCAGCGCCGTCCAGGTCGTCGAGCGAGGGATACGCGGGTGGCGCGGCGGCCTGCCGCGAGGCGGCCCTGGAGGGCGGCGCGTCGAACGCGTCGAAGACCTCGAACGCGTCCAGGAACTCGCGTCGCGGTCCCGGGATCAGCGGTACCTCGGTCGCGGGCGACCGCTTCTGCCGCGGTGGAGCCGCGGGGCGCGGAGCGGTGCGGGCGTCACCGTAGCGCTGCGCCGAACCCCAGCCGCCGCCGGACTCACGCTGTTCGGGATGGCCGCCGCGCACCTGCGGACCGCCGCCGGCCGGCGCGCCGTGCTCCACATCCGCACGCTGCCCGAGGTCCTGGCCGGCCCGGGAATTCCCGCGCCTGCGCTTGCCCGCGGCCGCCTGTTCCGGCTCCGGTTCGCCGGACGCGCCGCCGGCCGTGCTCTTCGAGCCCTGGGGAGCGGGGCCTCTGCGGCTGTGTCGTCCCACGCGCCGGATCAGCTCCTGCTGTCGTAGTCGTCGATGAGTTCCCGGCAGGCCTGGGCGACCTCCCGCGGGTACTCCATCATGGCAACATGCCCCGCGTCAGGGAGTGTCAGGAGCCGGGAATCACGGAAGGCGGCCGACGCCCGGCGGGCCATACGGTACGAAACCAACTGATCCCGCCCGCCGTAGACAAGCAGGGTCGGCGCGAGCACCCGCTCGGCCTGCCGCCACAGCCCGTGCTGACCGCCGAGGGTGTAGGCGTTGACGATGCCTCGCGCCGAGCGTGTCATCGCGTCCCAGAAATACGGCAGTTGAAGCCGGCGCTCCATCTCCCGCACCGCGTTGAGCAGCTCCTCCTCGGTCACCGTCGACGGGTCGCCGTAACAGAGCGCCATCATCCCGCGGGTGCGCTGCTCCGCGGTCCAGTCCTTGGTCAGCCTGCCGAACAGCGCGGTGACACCGGGCACCGCCAGCAGCGCGGTGGGGACGGCGGAGCGCTGCACCCGGAGCTCCGGCAGCGCCGGTGAGACCAGGGTGAGCGTGCGCACCAGATCGGAGCGGACGGCCGCGACCCGGGTGGCGACGGCGCCGCCGAGCGAGTTGCCGAAGAGATGCACGGGACCGCGCCCGCTCGCGTCCAGCAGCCGGATCACCGCGCGGGCGTGACCGGTGACCGAGTAGTCGCCGTCGTCCGGCGGCGGTGAGTCTCCGAAGCCGGGCAGATCCACGGCCTCGCCGTCGACCACGTCCTCCAGGAGCGGCATCAGCGAGGACCAGTTCTGCGAGCAGCCGCCGAGCCCGTGGACATACAGCGCGGGCGGCGCTCCGGTACGGGTGGCGGGCCGCGACCGTAAGGTCAGCGTGACCCCGGACAGTGCCACGGAACGGAGCGTCTCGCCCTCCGCGACCCGTACGGGACTGACCCGCGGAGCCGCCGCGGCGGCGAGGGATTCCGGCAGCTCGGTCGAAGACATACGGCAATGTTACGAGACGATCACGCATGGATTTGTGTGTTCGGTGTCACGGACCGCATGGCGTTACGCATCCGGGACTCCTACGCTCGTAGTGAGGGGCCGCTCGCCCCGCGCCCCTCTTTCCTCCGCGAAGAGAAAGGGCACCGTATGCCGGAAGACCCGACGGATCCCGAGACACTCGAAACGGACGACGACGAGGAAGTCGAGCTGGACGAGGAGACCCCGGAGGCCGACGCCGTGGAGCAGCACACCGAGGTGCGGCCACGGGGCGACGAGCCATTGACGCGTATCGATCCGGGCAAGGCCAGCGAGGGAGACGCCGTCGAGCAGGCACGGGCCGTCGACCCGGACGAGGACGACGAGGATTATCGCTGAGCCGCCTCATGGGCGGCGTTCGCGCCTGTCCGGGGAGGTCTCCCGGTCACCAGGTGCGTCCGGTCCGTGAAATTCTGCGTTCGCGCCACGCACAGCCCCGTTACCCAAAAGTACGATGGCCGGGCGGCGCAACGCGCGCACGGAACGATCTTTGGGAGGCGGCGTGACAGCCATAGAGCAGACCGAGGCGGCACGCCCGCGAGGCACCCGCCTGCCCCGCCGCGCCCGACGCAACCAGCTACTGGGCGCGGCACAGGAAGTATTCGTGGCCCAGGGCTACCACTCCGCCGCGATGGACGACATCGCGGAACGGGCCGGCGTCAGCAAGCCGGTCCTGTATCAGCACTTCCCGGGGAAGCTGGAGCTGTATCTCGCGCTGCTGGACCAGCACTGCGAGGCGCTCCTCCTGGCGGTCCGTACGGCGCTGGCGTCGACGACGGACAACAAACTGCGCGTCGAGGCGACGATGGACGCCTACTTCGCCTACGTCGAGGACGAGGGCGGCGCGTTCCGGCTGGTCTTCGAGTCGGACCTGACGAACGAGCCGGCGGTGCGCGAGCGCGTCGACCGGGTCGCGCTGCAGTGCGCGGAGGCGATCTCCGATGTGATCGCCGAGGACACCGGGCTGTCGAAGGAGGAGTCCATGCTGCTGGCCGTGGGCCTCGGCGGCGTCTCCCAGGTGGTGGCCAGGTACTGGCTCTCCAGCGAGTCCGCGATCCCGCGCGAACAGGCGGTCCGGCTGCTCACCTCACTGGCCTGGCGCGGTATCGCCGGCTTCCCGCTGCACGGCAGCGAGCAGCACTGAGGGCCGTCCCGGCGGCGCTTGTTCGCTGCGGGCGTTGACCACGGCGTCCTGCGCGCCGTCCGGCCCGGCTAATGTGTGCTGGGTACAGCGCGGCTGACCGCGCAACGCACCGACCGTTCGGAGGGACATAGCCGTGGAGGTCAAGATCGGCGTGCAGCACGCGCCCCGGGAGATCGTTCTGGAGAGCGGGCAGTCCGCCGAGGAGGTCGAGCGCGCCGTGGCCGACGCGCTGGCCGGCAAGGCGCAGCTCCTCAGTCTCACGGACGACAAGGGGCGCAAGGTCCTCGTACCGGCCGAGCGGGTCGCGTACGTGGAGATCGGTGAGCCGACGACACGACGGGTCGGATTCGGCGCGCTGTAGAACGCGTCGTCACGGACATCCGGAACGGCCCCGCGGGACTCCCGCGGGGCCGTTCCGCTGTGCGCGGAAGGCGCCTCCTCCGGTGATCGCGAAAGGGTTGCGCCGCATGTCGTTCGGGTAGTGACGTGCTGGGTCGGACAGCGGTCCAGACCCAAGTGCCCACTCCCGGCGATGAGGTGATCAGCAGTGATCTGGGAAGCTCTCGGATCGGTCCTGCTCGGACTCGGTCTTTCGTGGGCCGCGGCCCGTCGCCTGCCTCACCGGCTTCCCGCGCGCCGGACCGTTTTCATCACCGGACCGGTCGGCGCTCTCTTCGGCGCTTATCTGACGCATATGGCGCTCGGCGCCGGTCATGTCCTGGCGACGCTCGGCGGCGCGCTGCTGGTGGGAGCGGTGCTCTTGTCGCTGCTGCTCCGCCCCGCGAGCCGCCGGCTGAGCCGGGCCCTGCCCTGAGGCAGGTCCGGCGGAGCTCAGGGCCGCCGGACAGTCCCTGGACCACACTGGACCGCCCTGTACCGGGCGGTCCGGCTTCGGCTCAGGCCGCCAGTCCCAGCGCGGCCATCCGCTTGGTGTGGGCCTCGGTGATCCGGGAGAACATCCGGCCGACCTCCGCGAGATCGAAGCCGCCGCCCACTCCGCCCACCAGCATCGTGGAGAGCGCGTCCCGGTCCGCCACCACACGCTGCGCCTGCGAGAGCGCCTCTCCCATCAGCCGCCGCGCCCAGAGCGCCAGCCGTCCGCCGACCCGCGGCTCGGCCTCGATCGCGGCGCGGACCTTCTCCACGGCGAAGTTGCCGTGTCCGGTGTCGTCGAGGACGGCCAGCACCAGAGCGCGGGTGTCGGTGTCCAGCCTGGCGGCCACCTCGCGGTAGAAGTCGCTGGCGATCGAGTCGCCGACGTACGCCTTGACCAGGCCCTCCAGCCAGTCCGACGGCGCGGTCAGCCGGTGGAAGTCGTCCAGCGCCTTGGCGAACGGCTCCATCGCGCCGGTCGGCTCGGCGTCGACCGCGCGCAGCCGCTCATTCAGCCGCTCGAAATGCTGGAATTCCGCGGAGGCCATTTTGGCCAGCGCCGCCTTGTCGGCCAGGGTCGGCGCGAGCTTGGCGTCGTCCGCCAGCCGCTCGAAGGCCGCCAGCTCGCCATAGGCGAGCGCTCCCAGCAGATCCACGACCGCGGCGCGGTACTTCGGCTCGGCAGAGGCCGTGGCCCAGTCCTGCGCGGCGATGCCAGTGGGCTCCTCGGCTACGGGTGCGGGTGCGGTGGCGTTGTGCGGCGTCTCCATGAACGGCACAATAGCCCGCTCTCCGCGCCGTGTAAGGGTCCGGACAAACACCGCCGCCACACCGTTTCGACGAATTCGCCCGACACACATGCACGATTCCGGGGTACAGTGGTAATGCGCCTGCCGACTATCCGGTGGGCGATCGCAGTGTTTGTGCGAGGGGCGTTCCCTCGGACGAACCCACACGAGGATGCCCGGTCGGTGGCCCGATCGGCTCCGACCCGACCGCCCTCCGTGCGGATCGTACGCACAGCAGCGTACGAACTGCAGATGAGGGGCCCCCTCAGCGGCACGAGCGCTCGAGCGATGGCAGTGGTCCCGCGCCATCCGGCCAATCCACGGCCGGCCGAGTACCCAGGTGCGGTACGACCCCCGCGTTCGCCTCGCGCCGCGTCTCACAGAAGAGGCAGCACCCTGACTACGACTTTCCGAGACCTCGGAATCCTCCCCGAGACGGCTGAAGCACTCGAAGCCGTCGGCATCATCACTCCGTTTCCCATCCAGGAGATGACCCTCCCGGTCGCGCTCAGCGGCAAGGACGTCATCGGACAGGCCAAGACCGGCACGGGCAAGACGCTCGGCTTCGGCCTCCCCCTCCTTGAACGCGTCACCGTCCCGGCGGACGTCGAGGCCGGCCGCGCCGTGCCCGAGAAGCTGACCAACGCCCCGCAGGCGCTGGTCGTCGTCCCCACCCGGGAGCTGTGCACGCAGGTCACCAACGACCTCCTGACCGCCGGCAAGGTGCGCAATGTACGCGTGCTGGCGATCTACGGCGGCCGTGCCTACGAGCCGCAGGTCGAGGCCCTCAAGAAGGGCGTCGATGTGATTGTCGGCACCCCGGGCCGGCTGCTCGACCTGGCGGGCCAGAAGAAGCTCGATCTCTCGCATGTGCGCGCGCTCGTCCTGGACGAGGCGGACGAGATGCTCGACCTGGGCTTCCTGCCCGACGTCGAGAAGATCATCCAGCTCCTGCCGCCCAAGCGCCAGACGATGCTGTTCTCCGCGACGATGCCCGGTGCGGTCATCGGCCTCGCCCGCCGCTACATGTCGCAGCCCACGCACATCAGCGCCACCTCGCCGGACGACGCGGGCGCGACCGTGGCCAACACCACGCAGCGCGTCTACCGTGCCCACTCCATGGACAAGCCGGAGATGGTCGCGCGCATCCTCCAGGCCGAGGGCCGCGGGCTCGCGATGATCTTCTGCCGTACCAAGCGCACGGCGGCGGACATCGCCGACCAGCTCGCCCAGCGCGGCTTCGCCTCCGGCGCCGTCCACGGCGACCTGGGCCAGGGCGCCCGTGAGCAGGCGCTGCGCGCGTTCCGCAACGGCAAGGTGGATGTACTGGTCTGCACCGACGTCGCCGCTCGCGGTATCGACGTCGAGGGTGTGACGCATGTCATCAACTACCAGTCGCCGGAAGAGGAGAAGACCTACCTCCACCGCATCGGCCGCACGGGCCGGGCGGGCGCGTCCGGTACGGCCGTCACGCTGGTCGACTGGGACGACATCCCGCGCTGGCAGCTCATCAACAAGGCGCTGGACCTCGGCTTCCCGGACCCGCCGGAGACGTACTCCACGTCCCCGCACCTGTTCGAGGAGCTGGCCATTCCGGCCGGGACCAAGGGCGTCCTGCCGCGTGCCGAGCGGACCCGCGCCGGTCTCTCGGCCGAGCAGGTCGAGGATCTCGGCGAGACCGGAGGCCGTGGCCGCAAGTCCGCCGCCGCGGCGGTGCAGGAAGAGCGCCCGGCCCGTACGCGCCCGCCGCGCCAGCGCCGCCGTACTCGCGGCGGTTCCGCGCTGGACGACATCGAGCAGCAGGTCTCGGACCCGGGAGCGCCGGCGGTGGAGGCTCCGGAGAACGCGGAGCGGCCGGCCGAGCCGCGCGCCCCGCGCCGGCGCCGGCGCACCCGCGTCGGTGTCGCGTCCTCCGGAGCGGAGACCGCGCTCCTGGAGTCCTCGGAGGTCCTCACAGAGTCCGTGGTGACCGAGCCCGTGTCCGTGGTGACGGAGCCGGAGGCCGAGACCGCGCCCAAGCAGCGCCGTCGCCGCACCAGGGCCGTGAAGCCGGTGGCCGAAACGGACGGGCAGGCGGAGGCGGCTCCGGCCGCGGAGACACCGGCCGAGGCCCCTGAGGCCGAGGCCAAGCCCCGCCGCAGGACCCGCGTCGCCAGGACCAAGCCCGCGGCCGACACCGCGGTGACCGTCGAAGCCCCGGCCGAGGCCCCGGAGGCCGAGGCGGAGACAAAGCCCCGCCGCCGGACCCGCGTCGCCAAGACCGCCGCCGTCGCCGCCGCGACGACCGCGGAGGCGCCCGAGGCGGAGGCGGTGCCCCAGCCGCGCCGCCGGCGCACCCGTACGACAGCGGCCCAGCCCGAGAGCTGATCCGCCGCCCGACGGCCCGGCCCCTCCCGAGCGGAGGAGCCGGGCCGTCGGCGTGCCAGGACCGCGCGGCCGTCAGCCGTGGCCGTCACCGGTCAGTGGCGGCCGTCCCAGAAGTCCGTCAGCGCGGCGGCGGTCTCCAGCGGCCGGTCGGTGTTGGGCGAGTGCTGGGCGCCCGTGACGACCGTCCTGCGTGCTCCGAGCCGCTGCGCCATGGCGTCGAGCAGCGGCACCGGCCAGGTGTCGTCCCGCTCTCCGGACAGCACATGCTTCGGCAGCGGCCGGACGGCGGCCAGCTCGTCCACGCGGTCCGGCTCCACGGTGAGCTGACGGCCGGTGGCGATGAGCTGGGCGGGATTGGTCCGCAGCCAGCGTCTGCGCAGATCGGCACCGTCGACAGGGGTCTCCTCCGGCGGCTCCATCGCCCGCATGGCCTCCCAGACCTGCTCCATCGACATGGTCGCGAGCGCGTCGCCGAGCAGTTTGACCCGTTGCCGCTGGACCGGTGCGACCTCCGCCGGCCCGGAGGACATCAGCGTCAGCGAGAGGAACGGGCCGCGGTCCAACAGGACGGCGGCGCGGGCGATCTGTCCTCCGAGCGAGTGTCCGAGCAGATGCACCGGAGTCCCGAGGGCCTCCGTCTGCGCCAGTACGTCCGCGGCCAACTCGCTCTGTGTGTATGCCTCTTGGGTGTCCGGTCCCCCGGTCTCGTACTGACCGCGGCCGTCCACGGCGACGGCTCGGTATCCGGCCTCGGTCAACGGTTCCAGCAGCGCGATGAAGTCCTCCTTGCTCCCGGTGAATCCGGGCAGCAGCAGAACGGTTGCCTGTGGCGTGCCGGTGGCCGGCCGCGCGTCGAGCACGGCGAACCGGCCGCGGCGGGTCGACAGGCCGAAGGCGCGGGCGCAGGGTGGCGGGATGAAGGTGGGCGGCCGACTCATGCGACGAGATTAGGCCCTGTACCGGACACGGCGCCGCCCGTCCCGAGGACCGGAACGGCTCCTCCCGTGCGGCGCCCGGCCAGGCGCGAGCGCCGGCTCAGTACTGCGACTGCAGGTGCTGCCAGAAGCCGTCCCGCAGCGACCGCCGCAGCATCGCGTGGCCCCGCAGCGACCGCTGGAGCAGCTTCTCCGCCTCGATCAGCAGATCCTGGTCCACCGGCCCCGGCAGATACGGATGGCCCGGCAGCAGCTCACCCATCGCCTCCCGTCCGCGCTCGGCCAGCCAGGTCGCGGCGATCTGCGCGCCGATGAAGCGGACCTGGTCGCGGGAGGGCGGCGGCTCGCCCTCGTGCTCGTACGTCGTGACGGGACGCCGGGTGACATACGGGCGGCAGAAGTCCAGGTCGAAGGTGCGCTGGCTGTCGACCTCCCAGAGCAGCGGTTCCGCCTGGTTACGCCCTTCTCCGGCCTCGATGCCCCAGAGGTGGACCCGGGCGCCGTATCCCTGGGCGGCCTCGACGGCGGACACCAGGTCCTCGTCGCCGCCGACCAGCGCCGCGTCGCTGATGGCCCGGTGCCGGGCGAGCGATTCGAGATCCGTGCGGATCAGTGAGTCGACGCCCTTCTGCTGGTTGTTGGCGTTGAGGTTGCCGAGTCTGACCTTGACGTCGGGCAGCTCGGCGATGGACTGCTGCTCGGAGGTGTGGATCCGGCGCCTGGCGCCGTCGTACCAGTAGACGCGGAGCAGCCGGCTGTCCGCGAAGATGATCCGGGCCTTGTCGATGAACGCCTCGATGAGCCCTTCGGCGTCGAGGTCGAAGGCACGCCGGTCTTCGGTGCCCGCTACAAGCAACCCCGCCGCAGCATAGACGTAACCCGCGTCGACGAAGATGGCATGTGTGGACGGGGTCTTCGCGACTTCGGCGAGCATGCGCTGGAGCAGCTCATTGGTGCGCTCCAGCCGGGCGCCGATGTCGGTGATATCCGGGTTGATGTCTGCCTCGTTCATACGCGGTTCATTCTCTGTGGACGACACCGTACCCGCCAGTAGTTGGCCGACGAAAGAATTTCGTTAGCGTAGGGAATGTTTGCAGAGAGCAAGCCGTTGTAGAGACATGTAACAACGACGGTTTTGCCCGTCACCAGTAGTTCTCCAGCAGGAGGATCAGACGAAGGGAGAAGCCTTGCGCTTCGAAATCATGCGACTCGACGACGTCGACGGCTCCGCCGTGGACAGCACCGTTGTGGACGCCGCCTCCGTCAACCGGATAGTGCAGCAGGCCGCCTCGATGGGCCAGCGCATCTATATCCGCCCGGCCGAGACCTCGGCCGCCTCATAATTCTGACGCCACTTCTCACGACTGACGAAGCGCCCCTGTACGGATCACTCGTACGGGGGCGCTGCTGTGTCAGGCACCGCGCACGACCTGAGTGACACCGTTGATGATCTGCTGCACGGCGATCGCCGACAGCATCATCCCGGCCAGCCGGGTCACCAGCACCACACCGCCGTCCTTGATCAGCCGGATGATCAGCAGTGAGTAGCGCATCGTCACCCAGAGCACGGCGTGCATGGCGGCTATCGCGGCCCAGACCGAGATCTGCGCCGTCGCTCCGTCCGCGTGCTGCACGGCGAGGATGACGGACACGATGGCACCGGGCCCCGCGAGCAGCGGCATGCCCAGCGGTACGAGCGCCACATTGACGTCCTTGGTCTGCTTGGGTTCCTCGTTCTTCCCGGTCAGCAGGTCGAGCGCGATGAGCAGCAGAAGCAGGCCACCGGCGATCATCAGCGCCGGCACGGAGACATGGAGATAGTCCAGGATCTGCTGGCCGAGGACACCGAAGACACTGATCACGCTGAAGGCCACGGCCACCGCCTGCCAGGCCATGGACCGTCTGACCTTGGCGGGCCGGCCGGAGGTGAGCGCGAGAAAGATCGGCGTGATCCCGGGCGGGTCCATGATCACGAACAGGGTGAGGAAAAGGGATCCGAAGACGGCGAAGTCGAACACAGTTAAGGGCCTTGCGAGGAGTGAGCGGGAAAGAGGCGGCTTGACGGACCGCGGGACAGCGGCCGGGCCGGAAGGCAGACCCGGAGCGCGGGACGGAGGAGGTCAGGTCCTGTCCGGTGCCGGGCCCTGTCCGCCCGCGCCGGGGACGGGGAACGCGCCGGAGGCGCGCCTGGTGATCTCCCCGTAGATCTCCGGGTCGGTGGTGCAGGCGCCGAGCTCCACGGGCTTCCGGCTGCCGTGGTAGTCGCTGGACCCGGTGGTCAGCAGCCCGAGGCCGGCGGCCAGGGCGCGCAGCCGGGCCCGGGTCGGTTCGTCGTGGTCCGTGTGGTCGACCTCGATGCCGTCGAGACCCGCGGCGGCCAGCAGCTCGATCGCGGACTCGGGTACGACCTCGCCGCGTGTGACGGCCTGCGGGTGCGCGAAGACGGTGACACCGCCGGCGGCCTTCACCAGGCGGATCGCGTCGAAGGGGTCGAACTCGTGTTTTCCGGCGTACGCGCGTCCGCCGTCGGCCAGCCACTCGGGCGTGAAGGCGTCGGAGACGGTCTCGACGACACCGAGTTCGACGAGTGCGGTGGCGATGTGCGGGCGGCCGAGGGAGGCGTCACCGGCGATGCGCGCCACCTGCTCCCAGGTGATGGGCACGCCCAGCTCCTGGAGCTTGCGGACCATGGTCCGCGCGCGCGGGACACGGTCGTCCCGTACCAGCTCGCGCTCGCGCAGCAGTTCGGGCTCGGACGGGTCGAAGAGGTACGCGAGCATGTGCAGCCCGGTGCCGTCGAGGCGGCAGGACAGTTCGGCGCCGGTGACCAGGGTGAGTTCCCGGTCCAGGCCGGCGAGGGCCGCGATCGCCTCGGCATGGCCGCGGGTGGAGTCGTGGTCGGTCAGCGCGATGACGTCGAGCCCGGCGGCGGCCGCGTGGTGGACCAGCTCGGCCGGGGTGTCCGTACCGTCCGAGGCCGTGGAGTGGGTGTGCAGATCGATGCGCACGACGCGTACTCCGGGGGCTCGGGGCGGACAGGGGACGCTCCAGGATAACGGGAGATTCGAACACCCTGTCCTTGGCCACGATCCGCCGGCCGCCGGCCCTCCGGCACGGGGCCGCGGTCAGGACAGCAGCCGCTGCGACAGCGCTCCGCACGGCAGCAGTTCGGCCTCCGCGCCGACGTCCCGCACATCGGTCAGCACCAGCTCGTCGTAGAGCAGCAGCCCCGACTGCTCGGGCCAGACGATCGCCCAGAGCCAGAGCCCGAGCGCCTCGCCCGCGAAGACCGCGCGGTCCGCCGGAGCCTTGGCGACATGCCAGAGCGGAGTGGGCCGGCCCGCCGCGAGCAGCTTGGTCCCCGGCGGCTTGTCCACACAGATGTCCGGACCCGGGTCGGGACCGTCGATCCCGGCGTAGTGCGCACCGAGCCCGACGCCCAATTCCTCCGCGACCAGGAGGAGTTCACCTCTGCCGCCGAGCGGGCCGGGACCCGAGCAGGCCACCGCGGTGGCGCGGCCTCCGCTGCGGTCGTCGCCCGCGTACGCCACTCCCGCGAAGAGCCAGCCGACCGGCAGCGGCCAGGGCATCCAGACCGGGACCCGGGCGCGGTGCACCACGACGGCTAGGGCTTCGACGCTGGGCGGTATCACGGGCTGGAGCGGATATACAGGACCGTGTTCGTCGCACTGCCAGGAGTCGGCGAAGAGACCGGGCGCCCTGACTCGGCCACCGCACTTCGGGCAACTGGGTTCGCCCCTCATAGCGACCCACGGTCCTCCCCGGCCGACCTCGCGTCAAGACGATCAACCGCCTGACGGAGGACTCGACCGGGAAAGATAGATGTAACATGCACTAGTTAGCGCGCCTAACTCACTAGGTGCATACCGCATCGATGCGGCCGGGCGTCCCTTCGTGGTCGCCGTCGTCGCCGCGGTCGCGGCCGTCGTCGGCGCCGCGCGCCGAGCCACCGGGCCGCGGACCTCCGGCCGGCCCATACCACCGAGGACAGCGTCTCGGTCCTCGTCAACTGACCGGCGCCACGAGACCGTTCGGCGCCACGGGCCCGGACACGGCGGTAGTCGTCAGTCCAGCGCGACGGATCGGCGCAGCGGATCGCGCAGATCCGTGCCGTGCGCCAGCCATCGCTCCTGAAGCTCCTGGGCGCCTCTGACCCGTTTCCAGGCCGCCTCGTTGGGAGTCATCGGCAGCAGCGGCAGAAAGCGCACCGGCTCCAGCGGCGGATCCAGCTCCAGGTCCTCGACCAGTCCGCCGGGCTCACCGACCAGTACGGAGCTGAACGGCGCACCGGGCCACAGCGGTTCACCGAGGTCGAGCGAGCCGCCGGGAGCCACGATCACGCCCTCGACCTGTGGAGAGGCGGCCAGCACGGCCAGCGGTCGCAGTACCTGTCCGGTGTCGGCGAGCCCGGCCCGCACCGACAGCACCAGCTCGGCTCTCGGCCCCGAGAGCGGCGGCGCCGCGTACGGGTTCACCGGAGCGTGCGGACCAGGTCCGCCGGTGAGCGTCTCGGCCGGATCCGCCATCGGCTGCGCCGACATCCCGAGAGTGACATACCTCACCACGTCGGTGCCGCCCTGGGAGTCCCGGAAGCGCAGCACCTCGATGCGGTCCGTGCCCAGGAAGGTCACGGCGGCGCGCGCGTCCGGCTCACCCAGCGCCGTCCGCAACCGGGCCTCGACCAGAGCAAGAATTTCTGCCATGCCGGGAGCATAGAACGCGTATGGATGGGGGATGGGAAGGGATTGGCCTCCTGTGGACTGATAGTCTTGGCCGCTGGTCGGGACAGCACGCGCAAGCGTCGCCCTCAGGTCCCGACGACACGTCATCCCCTACGGGGGACCGGCCGGAGGAGGTGGGGCTGCGGTGGATCGAAGTCACCCGGCCAGTACCAGCCGCTCTTCCGCACGACTCCTTTCTTCTGTGGCCTGAGGCTCCGTCCGCCCAGCCCGCGGCAGGTAGCACGCCGGAAGAGCACTTCTTTCATTGCTTGTGTTTTTGCCTGTCTGAAGCGAACGCCGTCACCGTGACCCCGCGGTGCCGCCCGCTTTGCGGACGTACGCACACACGTCCCCATTCCGGGCTGTGCCACGCCTCACCGACGGCCTCTCCGTGAAGGAGCCCGCCATGTCGATGATCCGTGACCTGCGCGCAGCGGTCCGCCCGTCCCTGCGCAAGACCAGCGCCGCGTACAGCAAGTACGAGACGTACGACGCCACCCGTGACCCGTCCGCGTCGAGCGCGGTCGTCGACTGCGCCGTCTACCGCGACGGGCGGCGGGTCGTGAAGGACCCCTGTGTCACCCCGCACGAGGCGATGCTGCGCGTACGCGAGGGCGGCGGATTCGCCTGGATCGGCCTGCACGAGCCGACCGAGGCGGAATTCGCCGGTATCGCGGCCGAGTTCGGACTGCACCCGCTGGCGGTGGAGGACGCCGTACACGCGCACCAGCGGCCCAAGCTGGAGCGCTACGACGACACCCTGTTCACCGTTTTCAAGACCATCCACTACGTCGAGCACACCGAACTGACCGCGACCAGCGAGGTCGTCGACACCGGTGAGGTCATGTGCTTCACCGGCCGGGACTTCGTCATCACCGTCCGCCATGGCGGCAAGGGCTCGCTGCGCAATCTGCGCCACCGTCTTGAGGACGACACCGAGCTGCTCGCCAAAGGGCCCTCGGCCGTGCTGCACTCCATCGCCGACCATGTCGTCGACGGTTACATCGCGGTGGCGGGCGCCGTGCAGGACGACATCGACGAGGTCGAGATCGATGTGTTCTCCGCGCCCGCGAAGGGCAGCCCGCGCGGCTCGGACGCCGGCCGGATCTACCAGCTCAAGCGTGAGGTGCTCGAATTCAAGCGGGCCGTCTCTCCGCTGCTGCGGCCCATGCAGCTTCTGAGCGAGCGGCCGATGCGGCTCGTCGATCCCGACATCCAGAAGTACTTCCGTGATGTCGCGGACCATCTCGCCCGGGTGCACGAGCAGGTCATCGGCTTCGACGAACTGCTGAATTCGATCCTCCAGGCCAATCTGGCGCAGGCCACCGTCGCGCAGAACGAGGACATGCGCAAGATCACGTCCTGGGCGGCCATCATCGCCGTACCGACGGCGGTCTGCGGGATCTACGGCATGAACTTCGACCACATGCCGGAGCTGCACTGGAAGTTCGGCTATCCGATGGTGCTGGTCGCGATCGGCGTCGTCTGTCTGACGATCCATCGCACGCTCAAGCGCAACGGCTGGCTCTAGGCCCTGTCTGACACATCCCGCCTGGCCTGCGACGTCTGGCACGCACGCTCACCGCGTTGTCGGAGTCATCCGAGTACGTCCAGTACACGGATGATCCTCCGCCTTGGGATCGCACGCACCAGACGTCGCAGGCCCCGCCCTCCGGGCGGACGGCGCCATGTGTCAGACACGGCCTAGGTCAATACATCCAGGATGTGTCCGACGGCGAGCGGCACCATGGCCGCCGCGAGCCGGGCGGCCGTGGTGCCGCCTCCTTTAAGCTGCGCGCATGACTGAACCGCAGCTCGGCCAGGCGCTCGTCGAGGAGGCCACCAAGAAGTCCGGCCTCGTCTGGGTGCGCGGCTCGGGACCCGAACGCGCGCTGTGGCACGTCTGGCACGAGGGCGCGGCGTATCTGGTCGGAGACGGCCCCGGAGAGCAGCCGCTGCCGGACCTCGCCGACGGCTCCGCCGCCCAGGTGACCGTACGCAGCAAGGACAAGGGCGGCCGGCTGGTCGCCTGGACCGCGGCCGTCACCGAGCTCGCACCGCACTCGACGGAGTGGGAGACGGCCGTCGCCGAGCTGAAGGGCAAGCGGCTGAACGCGCCGGACGCGGAGCTGATGACGGAGCGCTGGGCGCGTGAGTGCCGGGTGCTGCGACTGTCGCCCCGGGACGCGATCACCGAGCTGCCACACGGCTCTCTGGCGGCGCCGCCGCTGCCGACCGGGGCGACGACCCGGGAGCCGGTACCGGCCTCGCTGGGACGCCTGTTGTTCCGGCGCGCGAAGCGCCGCTGAGGGGGCGTTCCGACAACGCGGCGAGGCGCCGTAGCTGTCGTCGTCGCGCGCCCGCCGGTGATGACGGGACAGCCCTCAGGGCTGTCCTAACCCTCGGCACCCTCGGCACCCGGCAGCCTGCTGCCGTAGTCGACCGTCTGTCCCTTGGCCGGGGCCTCCAGCGGGAAGTCCTGGCCCCAGTCGGCGAGGGTGAGCGTGCCGGCGCCGCCCGCGCGCACCAGTTGCAGCGGGTACGGCGTGCCTTCGAGCGAGACGTCCAGCGTCCCGCCGTCGCCCTCACTGCCGCTGATCTTGATGGTCCGTACGCCGCCGATCTTGTCGCGGGCACCCTTGTCCAGCTTGCCGTGCAGCGTCAGCAGTCCGTCGAGCAGGGTCTTCATGTCCGTGAAGCCGCTGAGCTGCTTGTACGAGGGATCGTCCTCCGGGACCTTCACATACTTGTCCTGGAGCTTGCCCGCGACCTCGGTGTCCGTGTCGTCGGGCTCGGCGCTCTCCTCGCTGTGGCCGCCCGCGTGGTCCCAGAAGTCGGCGTCGGCCTTGAGGAAGAGCGCGTCCTCGATGCGCAGAAGCTGGAACGTGCTGTTCTTCGTGGTGACGGACCCGATGCCGCCGCTCTCCTTGAGCCGCATATTGAGCTTGTACGTCTGCCCCTGGCTGACCAGCGAGCCGGAGAGCCGGACCGCGTCCGTGCCGTCCGCCGCCGTCTGCGCCTTTCTCTTGATCTCGGTGGCGGAGAGCTTGCCGACACCGTTCGTCCCCGCGTCCGGATCCTCACCGCATGCCGTGAGCATCGTCGCCAGCCCCGCGCAGATCGCGACGGGGAGAGCGGCCCGGCGGGCACGGCCGGACGACAGAAAACCGGTCACAGACGCACTGCCTCTCGTACACAGTGGGGGTGGCAGACCGCAGCGTACCCGGGCCGGAAGCACCACTCGACAGAGAGCCGGAAGGGTGCTTCCGCCCGGGCGTATCGCAGCGGTACGGGCTAGCCTGAACCCGTTATCCCGCCGGATAGCTGGACAAGCGAGGACAAGGAGGCGCTCCTCATGGCGGCAGGCGTCCCTCGTGTCTTCGTCTCTCATCTCGCCGGTGCGCCGGTCTTCGATCCCAGCGGCGACCAGGTCGGACGGGTCCGCGACCTGGTGGCGGTCCTCCGCGTCGGCCGCCGTCCGCCACGACTGCTGGGACTGGTCGTCGAGGTGCTCAGCAGGCGGCGGATCTTCCTGCCCATGACACGGGTCACCGGTATCGAGTCGGGTCAGGTCATCACCACGGGTGTGGTCAACATGCGGCGCTTCGAACAGCGTCCGACCGAGCGCCTCGTCCTCGGTGAGCTGCTCGACCGCCGGGTGCGGCTGGTGGACAGCGGCGAGGAGGTGACCGTCCTCGATGTCGCCGTCCAGCAGCTTCCCGCACGGCGCGACTGGGAGATCGACAAGGTCTTCGTACGGCGCGGTCGGAAAGGCGGCGCGCTCAGGCGGCGCGGCGAGACGCTGACCGTCGAGTGGTCCGCGGTCACCGGTTTCTCGCTGGAGGAGGAGGGACAGGGCGCGGAGAATCTCGTCGCCACCTTCGAGCGGCTGCGTCCGGTCGATCTGGCCAATGTGCTGCACCATCTCTCGCCGAAGCGGCGGGCCGAGGTGGCCGCGGCTCTCGACGACGACCGGCTCGCGGACGTCATGGAGGAGCTGCCGGGCGACGACCAGGTGGAGATCCTCGGCAAGCTCAAGGAGGACCGCGCCGCCGACGTGCTGGAGGCGATGGACCCGGACGACGCGGCCGATCTCCTCTCCGAGCTGCCCGAGGCCGACAAGGAGCGGCTGCTGACGCTGATGCGGCCGGGAGACGCGGCGGACGTGCGGCGGCTGATGTCGTACGAGGAGCGCACCGCGGGCGGTCTGATGACGACCGAGCCGATCGTGCTGCGGCCCGACGCGACGGTGGCGGACGCGCTGGCCCGGGTGCGGCAGCACGACCTCTCGCCCGCTCTGGCGGCGCAGGTCTATGTGTGCCGGCCGCCGGACGAGACACCGACGGGCAAGTACCTGGGCACGGTCCACTTCCAGCGGCTGCTGCGGGAGCCGCCGTTCACCCTGGTCAGTTCGATCGTGGACAGCGATCTGCCGCCGCTCGCTCCGGACACTCAACTGCCCGCGATCACCGGCCATCTCGCCGCGTACAACATGGTCTCGGCGCCGGTCGTCGACGACAGAGGCTCGCTGCTCGGCGTGGTGACGGTCGACGACGTACTGGACCACCTGCTGCCCGACGACTGGCGGGAGACCGGGTTCCGCGGCCTGGAGGAGGCCGCCCGTGGCGGCTGAGCGGCCCGACCGGGACGGTGGCCGGGAGCGGTCCAAGGCCGGGCCCGGAGGCGGCGCGACGGCGCTGGTACGTGGCTCGCGAGGCCGGCTCGACCAGCCACTGGACCGGCGGCGCAGGCTGCTGCCCGACTACGACCCGGAGGCGTTCGGGCAGCTCTCGGAGCGGGTCGCGCGCTTCCTGGGGACGGGCCGCTTCATCGTCTGGATGACCCTGATCGTCACCGTGTGGGTCGTCTGGAACATCACGGTGCCCAGCGGCTGGCGCTTCGACCCGTATCCGTTCATCTTCCTGACCCTGGTCCTGTCCCTCCAGGCGTCGTACGCCGCGCCGCTGATCCTGCTGGCGCAGAACCGCCAGGACGACCGGGACCGGGTCACGCAGGAGCAGGAGCGCAAGCAGAACGAGCGCTCGATCGCGGACACCGAGTATCTGACGCGGGAGATCGCGGCGCTGCGGATGGGCCTCGGCGAGGTCACCACGCGCGACTGGCTCCGTTCGGAACTCCAGGACCTGGTGAGGGACCTGGCAGACCACCACCTGGTCTTTCCGGCGGAGACGGGACACGGACGAGACGAAACCGACCGCTGAGGCTTTCCTGGGCGGGCACCTGGCGCCGTACCATCTCGGTATGGCTACCGAGACGTACGGAACCGCCGTCCCCGCGGAAGAAGCGGTGCGTGACGCGCTGGCGACGGTGAACGACCCCGAGATCCACCGGCCCATCACCGATCTCGGCATGGTGAAATCGGTGGACATCGGAGCCGACGGCGCGGTGGCTGTCACGGTCTACCTCACGGTGTCCGGCTGCCCGATGCGCGACACCATCACGCGGAGCGTGTCGGAGGCGGTCTCCCGGGTGGCGGGTGTCACCCGGGTCGACGTCACGCTGGATGTGATGAGCGACGAGCAGCGGCGCGAGCTGGCGTCCTCGCTGCGTGGCGGCACCGCCGAACGGGAGGTGCCGTTCGCCAAGCCCGGCTCGCTGACGCGGGTGTACGCGGTGGCGTCGGGCAAGGGCGGTGTCGGCAAGTCCTCGGTGACGGTCAACCTGGCGGCGGCGATGGCGGCCGACGGGCTGAAGGTCGGAGTGGTCGACGCGGACATCTACGGACACAGCGTGCCGCGGATGCTCGGCGCGGACGGCCGGCCCACTCAGGTCGAGAACATGATCATGCCGCCGTCCGCGAACGGCGTGAAGGTGATCTCCATCGGTATGTTCACGCCCGGCAACGCTCCGGTGGTGTGGCGCGGTCCGATGCTGCACCGCGCGCTCCAGCAGTTCCTCGCGGACGTCTACTGGGGCGATCTGGACGTGCTGCTGCTGGACCTGCCGCCGGGCACCGGAGATATCGCGATCTCGGTCGCGCAGCTCGTGCCGAACGCCGAGATCCTGGTGGTCACCACGCCGCAGCAGGCCGCGGCCGAGGTCGCGGAGCGGGCCGGCTCCATCGCCGTACAGACTCATCAGAAGATCGTCGGAGTCGTCGAGAACATGTCGGGCCTGCCGTGCCCGCACTGCGACGAGATGATCGATGTCTTCGGCACCGGCGGCGGCAAGCTGGTCGCCGACGGGCTGACGAAGACGACCGGCGCCACGGTCCCGGTGCTGGGCGCGATCCCGATCGACGTACGGCTGCGGGAGGGCGGCGACGAGGGCAAGCCCATCGTGCTGTCCGACCCGGACTCGCCGGCGGCCACCGCGCTGCGCGAGATCGCGAGCAAGCTGGGCGGCCGGCAGCGCGGTCTGTCGGGCCTGTCGCTGGGAATCACCCCGCGCAACAAGTTCTGAGGCCCACGAGATACGTCCTGGGCGCGGCCGCTCCGCGCGGCCGCGCCCAAGGGCTGTCCGGCTCACGCCCTGTCAGGAGGCGTAGGCCGCGATGTCGTCGATCGCCGAGAAGCCCAGGCCGTAGGCGCTCATCCCACGCCCGTACGCTCCCAGGTGCACCCCGCTCCGCGTCGATCCGGCCAGCACCCAGCCGAACTCGGACTCGCGGTAGTGAAAGGGCGTCGGCTCCGCGTCGACCGGCAGCGAGAGCGCCGACCAGGCGGCTCCTTCCAGATCGTCGGCCAGCTCGAACGCGGCCTCCGTCTGCTGGGACAGCCAGTCGTCGCGCAGGGTGTGGTCGAGCTGCACGGGCCAGATGGAGGACAGCAGGCCCGAACCGGCCAGCCAGGCCGCCGAGGAGGCCGTCGTGGCATCGAGATGCCCGGTGCCGTCACCGCTGCGCCGGACGGGGCTGGTGGCCACTGTGACGACCACCGCGAAGCGTTCCTTCAGCCCGCCCGACGCGTCCGGTCTTATCGACGGCACCTCACCATGGCCCGTCGAGCCGTGCTGCACCTTGCCGTCGGCGGTGACGCCGACCTGCATCAGCCAACGCGGTCCCGTGAACGCGTCATCCAGTCCGTACCAGGGAAAAGCGGCCCGCCGATAGGCCTCGACGGTACGCGTCTTCGCCGCCGGCCCTCCCTCGGCGGTGGATGAGCTGGCCACGTTCCGCGCCCCTGCCCGACTCGTCGTCTCCATCTGGCCGGCGCCTCCTCGATCTCGTGAGTCCGGAGCGGCCCGCCCCCGACGGGCGCCTCACTGCCGGACAGATGGAGGATAGCCACCCAGTCCCGACTCTCAGGGATTGATCGGGCTCAGGTGGCGTCGGCGTCGAAGGGCGGACGGTCGCTCTGCTCGGGCTTCTCACGCTTCTTCAGCAGGTCGGGAGTACCGGACGAGCCGTTCGCGGCGGCGACCGGAGCCACCGTGTCGGACGCGGCAGAGCCACTCTCATGGCCGTTGACCGCGTCCGCGACATCCGCCATCTCCTTGCGGAGGTCGAAGCTGCCGGTGATCTCCTTCAGCCCCAGATCGTCGTTGTCCAGAAGCTGCTTGCGGACGAACGTCTTGGGGTTGAGGTCCTCGAAGTCGAAGTCCTTGAACTCCGGGCCCAGCTCGGATCGGATGTCCTGCTTGGCGTTCTCGGAGAACTCGCGGATCTTCCGGATGAAGCGGGAAGCATCCTGAATGACCTTGGGCAGCTTTTCCGGGCCGAAGACAAGTACGGCGAGGACCACGAGCGTCACAAGCTCTAGTCCGCCAATGTCATTGAACACCTTGCCGCTCCTTGTCTTCTCGTTGCCCGCAGACCGGACGATGCCGTCCTGGCCTGAGATGGGTCAAGGGCCGGGCCGCTCCACGGTACCTGCCGGACCTGTCCGGGCGGTACCTTCGGGTGACCGTCAGGTGCCGTCCGCGGAGCCCAGGGACAACGTCATGGTCCGCTTTTCGCCGCCGCGGACCACGGTGAGCTCCAGCCGGTCTCCCGGCCGGTGGGCGCGGATCTTGACGATCAGCTCCTCGCCGCCGTGCACCCGCTCGCCGTCCACCTCCGTGATGACGTCTCCCGGCCTGATACCGGCCTTGGCGCCGGGGCCGCCGGCGATCACCGCCGGACCGCCGTCGGCCGCCTTCGTACCGACCCGGGCGCCGTCACCGGCGTACTGCATGTCGAGGTTGACGCCGATCACGGGATGGGTGGCCCTGCCGGTGTTGATCAGTTCCTCCGCGACCCGCTTGCCCTGGTTGATGGGTATGGCGAAGCCAAGTCCGATGGATCCGGACTGACCGGCCTCGGGATCGGCGCCGGTGTCCGCGGCACGGATCGCGCTGTTGATGCCGATGACCCGGGCCCGGCTGTCGACCAGCGGGCCGCCCGAGTTGCCGGGGTTGATCGGTGCGTCGGTCTGCAGCGCGTCCACGTAACTGATGTCGCTGCCGTCGCCCTTCTCGCCGCCGGCGGTGATGGGCCGCTGTTTGGCGCTGATGATCCCGGAGGTCACCGTGTTGGACAGGTCGAAGGGAGCACCGATGGCCACGACGGGGTCGCCGACCCGGACATTGTCCGAGTTGCCCAGCGGCAGCGGCTTGAGCCCGGAGACTCCGGTGACCTTCACGACGGCGAGGTCATAGCCGCTGTCCTTGCCCACGAGCTTCGCCCTGGCGGTCTCGCCGCCGCTGAACGTGACGGATATCTCGCCGGAGGAGGACGCCGGCTGGACGACATGATTGTTCGTCAGGATGTGGCCCTGCCGGTCCAGGACGAAACCGGTGCCGGTGCCCTGTTCGCCGCTGCCACTGACATGCAGGGTGACGACGCTGGGCAGGGCGCTGGCCGCGATGCCCGCGACGCTGTCGGGAGCGCGGCCGCCGGTCTCCGGGCCCGCCTGAGGGAGTTCGACGTCGGTGAAGCCGCCGTTGCCTTCGACGTACGCGCCGACCGCGCCGCCCAGCACACCGGTGACCAGCGCCAGCAGTACCGCTCCGGCCAGACCGGACCGGCGCCGCCTCCGCGGCGGCTCGCCGTACCGCGTCAGGGGCTGCTGGCCGGACGCGCTCCACGGGTCGTACTGCGTCCACCGCGGCGATCCCGGAGGAGCCTGCGGCCGCATGGGCGGGAGCTGATGAGGCGGCTGCGGAAGAGTCTGGACCCGCGGCGCGGGATCGTCTCCCGGGCCCTGGGGCGCCGCGTACGGAGGCGGCGGCGGAGTGCCGTGCGCCGGAGTGGGAACAGGGCGCTGCACGGGAGGAGCGGGCGCCCAGGGGCCTGGCCCGCCGTAGGGCGGTGTGCTGTAGGCGTCGGGCTCGTGCAGCGGCTTCGGCCGCGCCTGCTGGGGTACTCGCTGAGTCACCTGGTGAGGTACGGAGGCTTCGCCGGCGGACACCGGGCCGGGCAGTGGTCCCGGCTCACCCGATATCAGGGGCGGCTCGCCGGGCGCAGGAGCCGCTTCGCGAGACGGCGTCTCGCCGTGCCGGGACGGCGGTACCTCGGGCTCCGCCGGTGTCCCGTGTCCCGCCGAGGGACGGCTCCACCACTTCGCCTTGGGCCCGGTGGGCTTCCCGTCGTCCATGCTCTCCCCGCAACTGCCGTTCCGCGCCCCGGCGGGGGCACCCCTGCGAAAGATTCAACCAGGTTTACGAATGTCCGCGCAGGGACGTGGTCAGCGCCGGGACGAGAACGGCGCGGCCGGCAGCGTCGGTGCGGCGAGCCGGGTGGGGCTGGGAGTGGCGGTCGGAGTGCCGGACACGTCGTCGATCTGGAGCGCCATGCCCGTGGGCCGCACCAGCGGCAACGGCGCGGAGCCGGTCAGAATCCCCGGCGTGAACGAGCGCTCGGAGAGCGTCTGTGCCTGGAGCATCCCGGGAGGGGCCGTGGGGGCCGGGCGGTCGACGAACTGCGGCAGGATTCCATCGCCGCCGCCGCTCTGGCGCCGAGTGGACTCCGTACCGGCGGAGACCGGAGCCGTGCTCCCGGCCGGGGCCCGCATGGGAGTGACGTTGTTGCCCGCGCCACGCGGCAGGACATCGCCGGGCGTCCCGAGCGGCAGAGTGCCGCCCAGCGCCATCGCGGCGAAGGACACGGCACTGGCGGCCGCGAAGGCGAACCGCCGCCCGCGCCACGGCGAGCGCTCAGCCTCCTGGCGCGCGACCTCGTGGATACGGAAACCGGAGCCGCCGGGGATCACGCCGGCGTGCGGGCCCACCGGGGCATAGCCGAAGCCGTCCGTGGACACTCCGAAGACGCCGTCACCGAAGCGTCCTCCGTCGAACAGACCTCTGCCGTCGCCGTCGTCCCCGGACGCTCCCCCCGGCAGCCCCTGGAGCCTGGCGAGCAGCCCGGCGGAGGGCGGCGGTGGAGCGGACTGCGCGAAAACGTTCTTCAGCCGGCGCTGGGCGTCGGCCTCTGCCTTGCACTTGGCGCAGGTCGCCAGATGGGCCAGCACACGCTCACGCGCGTCATGGTCCAGCTCTCCGTCGACCAAGGCGGCGAGTCGGTCCCCCAGGTGCTGCTCAGCGGGGGTCGGGCCGGTGCCACTCACGCCGATCCGCCCTCCCCCGCCACGCACACGAAGGCGCGCTGCTCGGCCCGGGCCTCGGGAGAACGGTGCTGCAGGGCCTTGCGGAGATGCGAACGGCCACGGTGGATCCTGCTGCGCACGGTGCCGAGCTTCACACCGAGCGTGGCCGCGATCTCCTCGTACGAGAGCCCCTCGATGTCGCAGAGCACCACCGCCGCCCGGAATTCGGGCGCGAGGGTGTCCAGCGCCTGCTGGACGTCCGCGTCGAAGTGCGTGTCGTGGAAGACCTGCTGAGGCGAGGGCTCCCGGCTGGGCAGCCGCTCCGCCGCGTCGTCACCGAGCGCGTCGAAACGGATCCGCTGCTTGCGCCGGACCATGTCGAGGAAGAGATTGGTGGTGATGCGGTGCAGCCAGCCCTCGAAGGTGCCGGGGGTGTAGGTCGACAGCGAACGGAAGACCCGGACGAAGACCTCCTGGGTCAGGTCCTCGGCGTCGTGCTGGTTGCCCGTGAGGCGGTAGGCGAGGCGGTAGACACGTCCGCTGTGCGTGCTGACGATCTCCTCCCAGGTGGGAGGCGTCCACGCCTGCGATTCCGCATCCGATGCGAAGGTCGCTGTAACTGCGGAGTCGATGGAGCGAGAACGGTCAGCAGTGTTGGTCACGGATTTCGGCTCACCAGCCGACCTGAGAAGACGCCTGAGCACTCCTCCCCGATCCACAGGCGCAGCCGCACCTCCCCTATCGGCTCTGGTGGTGTCCAGTGGAGCCCCTACCATAGCCACTCCGCCCGTTAGCTCCGGATAAGAATCTTTACGCGCATTTGGGGTCGGTCCCCTGTGCCGATCCATGCCATTCCCCGCTCTGCACAACGCCTGGTCCCATCTGCGGGTTCCCGAGCGCAGCGGATACAGTCACCGTTGCGCCGCCAACGGGACAAGGAGAGGGTCATTACCGCCAACCGGCAGACGAGCTGGGCGTTCGCCGACGCCTTTGTCGCCGAGGACGAAGCACTCCGCTGGGCCCGGGACCGGGCCCGTGAGGCGGGCCTTCGCTCGGTGTCACCAGGCACCGGCGCCGCGCTGCGTCTGCTCGCCGCCACGCTGGACGCGAAGGCGGTCGCCGAGATCGGCACCGGTACCGGTGTCTCGGGGACGTATCTGCTCCAGGGCATGCGGCCGGACGGCGTCCTGACCACGGTCGACACGGAGCCCGATCGCCAGCAGTTCGCCCGGCAGGCGTTCCGGGCCGCCGGCTTCACGGGAAACCGCGCGCGCTTCATCCCCGGCCGCGCCCTGGATGTGCTGCCCCGGCTCGCGGACGGCGGATACGACCTCGTCTTCTGCGACGGCGACCGGCTGGAGTGCCTCGACTATCTCGATGAATCGTTGCGTCTGCTCAGGCCCGGCGGGCTCATCTGCTTCGAAGGCGTGTTCGCGAACGGCCGGACGGTGGATTCGGCGGCCCAGCCCGCCGAGGTGCTGCGGCTGCGGGAGCTGCTGCGGACCGTACGGGAGAGCCCGGAGCTGCAGCCGTCCCTGCTGCCGGTGGGCGACGGACTGCTCTGCGCCGTACGGCGCGGCTGAGGCCGTCCGGCACGGCCTTCCGTACGCCTCTTACCGACCCGTGCCCGCGCGCCCGCACGACAAGGCGCTGCCCCGGCGCGGAGTGATCCGTGCCGGGGCAGCGCTGGTGTCGATCCGGGGGTGACCAACGGCCCCGAAGACTGTGAGCGTTCCGCTCAGCCGACGACCTTCTTCAGAGCATCGCCGAGCGCATCCGCCTCGTCCGGAGTCAGCTCGACGACAAGCCGACCGCCGCCTTCGAGCGGAACGCGCATGACGATGCCCCGCCCCTCCTTGGTCACCTCGAGCGGGCCGTCGCCCGTTCGCGGCTTCATGGCCGCCATGCTCGTTCCCCTTCCTGAAACCAGCTCATCACCGCCGGCGGCCCCATGACAGGCGCTGTGTCACCGGCATCGAACACGTTGCTTCAGGCCCATTATCCCGCATGGCGTGACCCGATGACCAACATCGGACGGCATCGCTTGCGCAACGCGCTCACGCAAAACCACTCAATTCGGCGATCCGCCTGCGATACTGCGCCGCCATGACCCCGGCGGGAACCCGACTTTCTTGGACGCAGGTCACATGCCCCCTCGGTGATCTCCGCCATGCTGGGCCCGGACAGGACTGCCCGAGCCGCGAAGGGGACCCGATCATGGCCGACACCGTGCTGTACGAGGTGAGTGACGGACTCGCAACGATCACGATCAATCGGCCCGAGGCCATGAACGCGATGAACATCGCGGCCAAGGTCGCTCTGCGGGACGCGCTCCGGGACGCGGCGGCCGACGCCGCCGTGCGCGCGGTCCTGCTGACCGCCTCGGGCGACCGGGCCTTCTGTGTGGGACAGGACCTCAAGGAGCACACGGCCCTGCTCGCGGCCGACCGGGAGGCGGGCACCAGCCGGACGATGGATACCGTCCGCGAGCACTACAACCCGGTCGTACGGGCGATCACGGAGATGCCCAAGCCGGTGGTGGCCGGGGTCAACGGGGTCGCGGCGGGCGCGGGCCTCGGCTTCGTCCTCGCCGCGGACCACCGGGTCGTGGCGGAGACGGCCTCGTTCAACACGTCCTTCGCGGGCGTCGCGCTGACCGCGGACTCCGGGGTCTCCTGGACGCTGCCGCGGCTGATCGGACGGGGCCGGGCCACCGATCTGCTGCTCTTCCCACGGTCGGTGTCCGCGCGGGAGGCGTACGAGCTGGGCCTGGCCGACAAACTGGTCCCCGCGGCCGGCCTGGCGGCGGAGGCGGCCGCCGTGGCCCGCGCCCTGGCCGGAGGTCCGACACTGGCGTACGCGGCGATCAAGGAGTCCCTGGCGTACGGCGCGGAGCACTCACTGGCCGAGACGCTGGAGAAGGAGAACGAACTCCAGACGAGCGCGGGCGCGTCGGAGGACCACACGATCGCGGTGCGGGCGTTCCTGGCGAAGGAGCGGCCGAAGTACGTGGGCCGCTGAGGCGGTTGCACGGGGGTCCCGCCGACCGGGGCTCCCCGTGCCGCACCCGCCTTCCGGCACGCGGCGCGGAGCCCTCCGCCGGGCTCTCAGGCGGCGCGGAACTCGCAGCCGGCCAGATGGTCGTTGACCAGACCGCAGGCCTGCATGAGGGCGTAGGCGGTGGTGGGGCCCACAAAGCGGATGCCGCGTTTCTTGAGGGTCTTGGCGAGCGCCGTGGACTCGTCCGTGACCGCCGGGATGTCGGCGGTCGTCCTGGGGGCCGGGCGCTTCGCCGGATCGGGAGCGTACGACCAGATCAGGGCCTCCAGCTCGCCGGTGGACCAGTCTTCGAGGACGCGCGCGTTGGCGAGCGTGGCGTCGATCTTGGCGCGGTTGCGGATGATGCCCGGGTCGGCGAGCAGCCGCTCCCGGTCCGGGTCACCGAACTCGGCGACGGACGCGATCCTGAACGAGGCGAAGGCGGCGCGGAAGCCCTCCCGCCGGCGCAGGATCGTGATCCAGGACAGCCCGGACTGGAAGGCCTCCAGACAGAGCCGCTCGAACAGGGCGTCGTCGCCGTGGACCGGGCGGCCCCACTCGGAGTCGTGGTAGGCGACATAGTCCTCGGCCGACAGGCCCCACGGACAGCGCGCTCTGCCGTCGGGGCCCACCACCGCGCCGACGCCGGTCACAGGCCCGTCTCCTCGCCCGGCTTCTTGAAGAGGTCGACGGAGGACACCGCCGTCGCCTGGACTCCGGCCAGCGCCGCCTCCAGTTCCGCGATCCGCGCGTCCCGCTCGGCGAGCTCCGCGCCCAGCCGGCTGAGGACGTCGTCCACATCCGCCATCCGGTAGCCACGCATGCCGACCGGCAGCCGGACCGCCTCGACATCGGCGCGGCCCACCGGGCGGTGCGGAGGCAGCGGGTCCACCAGCCGTTCCGGACTGGCTTCGGGCAGGACCGCTCGGTCACCGCCGCCGACGACCGCGAGCGTGACCGCGGCGACGACCACGACCATCGCGATGAGCAAGAACAAGAACACGAGCTTCTCCCCGGGCTGCGAAACGTCCGGTGCCGATCGTGCCATGAGCCACCGACAGTGAAGACGGTTAAGGTCGCAGGCGGAACGGACGCGAGGAGGAAACACGGCATGCGCGGCGGGACTCTGCGGCTGGGGCGTCGGGAATTCGACGCCCATGAGCCGGTGATCATGGCGATCGTCAACCGGACCCCGGACTCCTTCTACGACCAGGGCGCGACGTTCCGCGACGAACCGGCCCTGGACCGTGTCGAGCAAGCGGTGTCGGAGGGTGCCGCCATCATCGACATCGGCGGCGTGAAGGCGGGGCCGGGCGAAGAGGTCACGGCCGAGGAGGAGGCCCGCCGTACGGTCGGCTTCGTCGCCGAGGTCCGCCGCCGTTATCCGGACGTGGTGATCAGCGTCGACACCTGGCGGCACGAGGTCGGCGAGGCGGTCTGCGCGGCCGGCGCGGACCTGCTGAACGACGCGTGGGGCGGGGTCGACCCGCGGCTCGCGGAGGTCGCCGCACGGTACGGCGCGGGGCTGGTCTGCACCCATGCCGGCGGAGCCGAGCCGAGGACCCGGCCGCACCGGATCGCGTACGACGACGTGATGGCCGACATTCTGCGCGTGACGCTCGGACTGGCCGAGCGCGCCCTGGAACGGGGCGTCCGCCGGGACGGGATCATGATCGATCCCGGTCATGACTTCGGCAAGAACACCCGCCACTCGCTGGAGGCGACCCGCAGGCTGGGCGAGATGGCCGAGACCGGCTGGCCGGTGCTGGTCTCGCTGTCCAACAAGGACTTCGTCGGCGAGACGCTCGACAAGCCGGTCAAGGAGCGGGTGATCGGCACGCTCGCGACGACCGCGGTGTCGGCCTGGCTCGGAGCGCGTGTCTACCGCGTCCATGAGGTGGCGGAGACGAAGCAGGTGCTGGACATGGTGGCGGCCGTCGCCGGTCACCGGCCCCCGGCGGTCGCCCGCCGAGGGCTGGCCTGAGCCGCCGGGTCAGTTCCCGGTCTCCTTCGTGACCAGCGCCACCGCCTCTTCCACGTCGTCCGTGACATGGAAGAGCAGCAGATCCTTCTCGGACGCCTTGCCCTGCGCCACGACCGTGTTCCGCAGCCACTCGACGAGCCCGCTCCAGTACGCCGTGCCGAACAGCACGATCGGGAAGCGGGTGACCTTGCGGGTCTGGACCAGGGTGAGCGCCTCGAACAGCTCGTCCAGCGTGCCGAGACCGCCCGGCAGGACCACGAAGCCCTGCGCGTACTTCACGAACATCGTCTTGCGGACGAAGAAGTAGCGGAAGTTCACACCGATGTCGACATGCTGGTTCAGCCCCTGCTCGAAGGGCAGCTCGATCCCGAGGCCCACGGAGACACCACGGGCCTCCCGCGCTCCTCTGTTCGCGGCCTCCATCGCGCCGGGCCCGCCGCCCGTGATCACCGCGAAGCCCGCCTCGACGAGCGCCCCGCCGATCCGGATCCCCGCCTCGTACTCCGCGGAGCCGACCGGTGTGCGGGCCGAGCCGAAGACGCTGATGGCACTGGGCAGCTCGGCGAGTGCGCCGAAGCCCTCCACGAACTCCGACTGGATGCGCATCACTCGCCAGGGGTCGGTGTGCACCCACTCCGAGTCGCCCTCCGTGTCCAGCAGCCGCTGATCGGTCGTGCCGGGCTGCACCTGCTCCCGGCGGCGGATCACCGGTCCGAGCCGCTGTTCCTCCGGCTTCTGCGCTCCGTCAGGCATGCCCATGATCTGCTCCCTCCGCTGCTGTGCCTTGCTCTGGGCAAGGGTAGGACCACGGACGTGACAAACGGCGAAATCGCGGCAGTCCGTCCGGCGCTCACTTCCCGTACGTCCTCACCCGGTGAGCCAGTCACGGAGCCGGTTCTCGCAGTGGGTGATCCGCTCGACGGCCACGCGCTCGTCGCGCTTGTGGGCGAGCAGCGCGTCGCCGGGGCCGTAATTGACGGCGGGCACTCCGAGCGCGCCGAACCGCGAGACATCCGTCCAGCCGAACTTGGGCTGCGCCGTACCGCCCACGGCGGCCATGAAAGCGGCCGCGGCGGGGTGCGACAGGCCGGGCAGGGCCGCACCCGAGTGGTCGTCCACGGTGAACTCGGCGACCCCGCAGTCCGCGAAGACCTCCCGGACATGCGCGAGGGCCTCCTCCTCGCCACGGTCCGGGGCATAGCGGTAGTTCACGACGACGGTGCACGCGTCGGGGATGACGTTGTTGGCGACGCCCGCCTCGATCCGTACGGCGTTGAGGCCCTCCCGGTACTCCAGACCGTCGATGACCGGCCGCCGCGGTTCGTACGCGGCGAGGCGGTCCAGGATCGGCGCGGCGGCGTGGATGGCGTTGGACCCCATCCAGCTACGCGCGGAGTGTGCCCGCTCCCCCGTCGTACGGAGAAAGACCCGCAGCGTGCCCTGGCAGCCGCCCTCGACCTGGCCGTCGGACGGCTCCAGCAGTACGGCGAAATCGCCTTCCAGCCAGTCCGGATGGGCCTCGGCCACATGTCCGAGCCCATTGAGATGTGCGGCGACCTCTTCGTTGTCGTAGAAGACGAAGGTGAGGTCGCGGTTGGGCTCCGGGACCGTCGCGGCGATCCGGAGCTGTACGGCCACCCCCGACTTCATGTCGCTCGTGCCACAGCCCCACAGCACCCCGTCGGCGTCCAGCCGGGAGGGCACGTTGCCGGCGATCGGGACCGTGTCGATGTGCCCGGCCAGGATGATCCGCTCGGCGCGGCCCAGCCGGGTGCGCGCCACGACGTTGTTGCCGTGCCGGTCGACGGTGAGATGCGGCAGGGCGCGCAGCGCCTGCTCGATCGCGTCGGCGAGTGGCTTCTCCTCGCCGCTGACCGACGGGAAGTCGACCAGGCGCGCGGTGAGCGCCGGGCCGTCCAGAGTGAGGTCGAGCATGGTCTCAGACATGGTTTTGACCCTACGGGCTGTCCCGTGGTTCTCCTCGCGCCACCGGCCTTCCTCCCGGCGCGGCCGGCCCGTCCCGGGCGGCCAGGACCTCGGCGTCGGCGCCGTCCGACTCCAGTACGGTGGGCGCGTGTCCGAGACCGCCTCTCCCTCCCGTCGCGGCCGCCTCCTGCGTATCGCAGCCGCCCTCGCCGTGCTGCTGGCCCTGGCCGCGTATGTGGCGGTGCAGTACACGACAGGCGGCGGAGGCGCGCCGCGGTGCCTGGTCCGGTCCCAGGACGCCTCGGGCGGCGACAGGCCCAGCTACGAGATGTCTCCGGAACAGGCCGCGAACGCGGCGACGATCTCCGCGGTCGGCACCTCGCGCGGGCTGCCCGAGCGCGCGGTCACCATCGCGCTGGCGACCGCACTCCAGGAGTCCGCGCTGCGCAATCTGAACCATGGCGACCGGGACTCGCTGGGGCTCTTCCAGCAGCGTCCCTCGAAGGGCTGGGGCACCGCGGCCCAGATCCGCGATCCGGCCTACGCGGCGGGACAGTTCTACGACCATCTCGCCAAGGTCCCCGGCTATTCACGGCTGCCGCTCACCGTGGCGGCCCAGCGCGTCCAGCGCAGCGGTTTCCCGCAGGCGTACGCGAAGCACGAGCCGGACGCGGCGCTGCTGTCCGCGGCGCTCACCGGCCGGTTCGCCGCCTCGCTCACCTGTTCGGTACCGAACGACAGCGTGCCGGGAGACCCGGCGAAGGTACGGACGGCGCTGGTGCGGGCCTTCGGGTCCGGGGTGCTGCCGCCGGACGAGGCCGCCGGCCGGTCCGGGGCCTCGCGCACGGCCGCCGGTGTGTCCGTGCCCGTACCGGCCGCGGCGGACGCCGGCGAGCGCGGCGAATCGGCCGGCGACGGTCCGGCGCCCTCGCGGCGCGGCTGGGAGCTGGCGCACTGGGCGGTGGCTCAGGCCGCCGCCCTGCGGATCAACGAGGTCAGCTACGCGGGCCGGACATGGAGCGCGAAGGACGCGGAACGCGGCTGGCAGGAAAAGGACGATTCGACCGGGCCCGGCGCCGGAGAAATTCGAATTCGCACCGCGCAGTAGTGCGAGGGATCGCCCGGACGAGCGGGCTCCGGTCCGACCGCACGATATTTCTTCCGATGATTCGGATCAGCACACTCCCACTCGCCGAATCCCTTGCGAATCAAGGGAAGTGACGGTTCGTCATGCTCTCCCGAACGGCATCGTTTGCCCGTTTTTATCCGTAGCCGATAATGCGACGCATTACCAACTCTTTACCCTTGCTCGCCGCAACCTTCGCGGCCCTTTGAGGGGTTGTCACTGCGTCCGATCGACGGACAAGCACTGTTTCCCTCCCGCCAAAGGAGCATCATGTCCCTCCCCCTGACCCGTCGGATCGCCCGTGCCGCGCTGCTCATCGCCGCGGGTGCGGCCCCCGTGGTCGGAGCGGCCGGTTCCGCGAGCGCGGCGGAACTTCCCCAGACCACCGGCCTGGGTGCGGTGAGCGCGCTCGACGGCGCCGCGGTGGGCGACACCGTCGACAGCGGCGCCCAGAAGGCGACCGAGATGGCGGGCGAAGCCGGCAGCAAGGCCGTCAAGAAGACCGTCCCGGCGGCCGGCAAGACCATCGGCAAGGCCGGGAAGACGGCGACGCCCGCCGCGCAGAAGCTGGCCGGTGACACCGCGGGCAGCGCCGGTGACGTGCTGGGCGAGACCGCCTCGACCGCCACGAAGGGCGCCGCACCGGCCGGCGCGCTCGGCGGCGGCCTGCCGACCGGCCGGCTCCCCGTCCAGGGCCTGCCGCTCGGCTGACGCACACCGCACCCATACACACGCGAGCGGGCCCGGGGAGTACGCGCTCCCCGGGCCCGCTCGTGCGCCGTCGACCGGCGCGTCCGGCGTCAGCCCAGCCGCTTGACCGCCGCGTCGATCCGCTCGTCGGTGGCCGTCAGCGCCACCCGTACGTGCCGCTCTCCGGCAGGACCGTAGAAGTCGCCGGGCGCGGCCAGGATGCCCAGCTCCGCGAGATGGGCCACGGTGTCCCAGCACGGCTCGCCCCGCGTCGACCAGAGATAGAGGCTGGCCTCGCTGTGGTCGACACGGAAACCGTGCGCCTCCAGCGCGGCGCGCAGCGCGGCGCGGCGAGCCGCGTACCGCGCCCGCTGCTCCCGTACGTGCGTGTCGTCGCCGAGGGCCGCGGCCGTCGCCGCCTGCACCGGCGCCGGGACCATCATCCCGCCGTGCTTGCGGATCTGGAGCAGCTCACCCAGGACGGCCGCGTCGCCCGCGAGAAACGCGGCGCGGTATCCGGCGAGGTTGGAGCGCTTGGAGAGGGAGTGGACGGCGACGATCCCGTCGTACGTACCACCGCGGACGTCCGGATGGAGCACGGAGACGGGCTCGGCCTCCCAGCCCAGCTCCAGATAGCACTCGTCGCTGAAGACGAGCACACCGTGCTCACGCGCCCAGGCCACGATCCTGGCCAGCTCTTCGGCGGGCAGCACCTCGCCGGTCGGATTCGACGGCGAGTTGAGCCAGAGGAGTCTCAGACCCGCCGGGTCCAGCTCCGTCGGGTCGTCGTACGGGACGGGCTCGGCGCCGCACAGCCGCGCTCCCACCTCGTACGTCGGGTACGCGAGGCGCGGATGCGCGACACGGTCGCCCGCGCCCAGCCCGAGCTGCGTGGGCAGCCAGGCCACCAGTTCCTTGGAACCGACCACCGGCAGTACGTTCGCGTGTGTCATGGCGCCCGCGCCGAGCCGGCGTTCGGTCCACCCGGTCAGCGCGTCACGCAGCTCGGCCGTCCCCCACACCGTCGGATATCCCGGCGAGTCGGCCGCCGCCACCAGAGCCCGCTGGATCAGCGCGGGAACCGGATCGACCGGAGTGCCGACGGACAGGTCCACGATCCCGTCCGGATGGGCCGCGGCCGTCGCCTTGTAGGGCTCCAGCTTGTCCCAGGGAAAGTCGGGAAGGCGCGAAGAGACTGCGGACACGGTGCTCACTCTTTCTGGTACCTCGTGCGGGTGGAAACGCCACGGTCCCGCACGGCCGGAGAGCCGTGCGGGACCGAGGACGCGCTGTCAGCCGTTCTGGGGCGGCAGCGCGGCGATGAAGGGATGGTCGCGCTCGATCAGGCCGAGCTTGGAAGCACCGCCGGGCGAACCGAGCTCGTCGAAGAACTCGACATTCGCCTTGTAGTAGTCCTTCCACTCCTCCGGGGTGTCGTCCTCGTAGAAGATGGCCTCGACCGGGCAGACCGGCTCACAGGCTCCACAGTCGACGCATTCGTCCGGGTGGATGTACAAGGACCGGGAGCCCTCGTAGATGCAGTCGACCGGGCACTCCTCGATGCACGCCTTGTCCTTGACGTCGACACAAGGCTGCGCGATGACGTAGGTCACGCTGTCGTTCCTCCTCGATAGGGCGCGGCGGGCCGATCTGCGGCTCCGTCCACGGGCGCGCGGGAGCGCGGCGTCGTCGATGCCCGCATCTAGTATCTCCGTTCTTGGGCACGATCCGAACAGGAGGGGCGCAGAGAGCCGTGGAATTCACCGCCGGCGGACGGCTTGAGGTCCGCGTGACACAGGCTGACGTGGGCAAACGGGTATCAGTCAGACAACTGACGGGCGGCGGCGCGGGCGCGGAGAAGTTCACCGACACGGTCGGCGTTCTCACATCCTGGGACGCCGGTGTGCTGCTCATCACACGACGGACCGGTGAGAGCGTCCGGGTTCCCGAGGCCGCGCTGGTGGCGGGCAAGGTGGTGCCGCCCGCGCCGGCCAGGCGCCGCGGGCCTGCGGCGACGTTCGAGGAGCTGGCCCGGATCTCCGCCCGCGCATGGCAGCCGGTGGAGAGCGAACCGCTCGGTGAGTGGCTGCTCAGAGCCGCCTCCGGATTCACCAGACGGGCCAATTCGGTGCTGCCGCTCGGCGATCCCGGGCTGCCACTCGACGAGGCACTGACGCGAGTGCGCCGGTGGTACGGCGAGCGTGGACTGCCCGCGTATCTACAGACCGCGACCGGCGCGGAGGGCACCCAGGAGCGGCTGTGCGCGGAGCTGGAGAAGCGCGGCTGGCGCTCCGAGGTGACCGCGGAGCTGCGCGTCGCCGCGCTCGCGCCACTCGGGGACCGGCCCGGCCCGGAGGAGACCGGCGGGTCGCTGGTACGGCTGGACCGCACCTGTGACGACGCCTGGCTCCAGCGTTACCAGAGGTCCGGTGTGCCCGGACCCCATGTGGTCCACGTACTGGGCAGCGGCCCTTCGGTGTGGTTCGCCACCGTGCCCGGCGCATCGGACGTCCCGGCGGCGATCGGCAGATGTGTGGTCGACGGACGCTGGGCCGGGTTCATGGCGGTGGAGGTCGATCCCGCCCGCCGACGCGAGGGCCTGGCCACCGCGGTGATGACCGCGCTCGCCCGCCGTGCGCTGGAGGAGGGCGCGTCGGCCGCCTGGCTCCAGGTCGAGTCGGACAATGACGGGGCACGTGCGCTGTACGAGGGCATGGGCTTCGCCATTCACCATCGCTATCACCACTTCCGATCCATCTGAGCGGGTACGAGGCGCGTATGCATCCGGAATCCACCGACCGGCGCCGGCTCTTCGCCGAGGAGGCCCGTGCGGAGCGGCCCGATCTGGCGACGCTCTGTCTGCTGATGGCCGCGGAGGCCGATCCCTCCCTGGGCGAGGCCGGTCTTGACGCGGCGCAGGCCGAGCTGGACCGGCTGGCCGGGCTGCTGCCCTACGGAGTCGGCGGAGCGAGCGCCTGGGCGACCGCGCTCGCGGATCTGCTGGGCGCGCGCCACGGCTTCCGCGGCTCCGCCGCCGAATACCAGCGGCTGGAGTCCTCGCTGCTGCCCGAGGTGCTGCGGCGCAGGCGTGGGCTTCCCATCCTGCTGTCGGTGGTCTGGATCGAGGTGGCCAGGCGAGCGGGAGCGGCGGTGTACGGCGTGGCCCTGCCCGGCCATTTCGTGGTCGGCTTCGGGGATCCGGCCGAGCGGATCCTGGCCGATCCGTTCGAGGGCGGACGGCTGCTGACGGGACCCGACGCGGAGCTGCTGGTCAATGGCGCCACGGGTGCGCCGTCACGGCCCGACATGTTCGTTCCCGCCGACCCGCTCGACATCGTCGTGCGCGTCCTGAACAACATCCGCGCCTGGGCGGAGATCCGTCCGGAGCGCACCGATGTCTCGCTGTGGGCGGTTGAGCTGTGCATGCTGCTCCCCGCCCATCCGGCGAGGCTGCGCTACGACCGCGCCAAGCTGCTCGTCCGGCGCGGCGAGTTTCTGCGCGGAGCGGCGGAGATGGACGAGTACGCGCGGGTGGTGGCCGCCGTCGAGCCGTCGACGGCGGAGGCGATCCGCGGCCGGGCCCGGGCGGCGCGGGCGATGCTCAACTGAGCCGATCCGCCGGAATCGGCCATTCTCCGCAGAGACGCCGGGACATGCCGGAGCCCTCGCCCGGTGAGGCGAGGGCTCCGGAAACCACGGGACCCGGTGAAGATCGGCGGACAGGACTCAGCTGGGATCGAGGTCGATCACCTGGGTGCGCTCGGCCGGCGTCTTGCCGAGCAGCGCCTTCCCCATCGCCTGGGCCACATCGGCGGAGGAGACGGGATACTGCTTGCCGTCGCCCTTGGTGATGGTGATGCCGTCGAAGACGCCTTCCAGAAGCTGGTCGATGGCGTTCCTGTCGTAGACCTCGACGAGCTTCCCGTCGATCGCCTTCATCGAGAGAATCTTGGGCAGCGACTTCGCGGGACCGAACTGGATCTGCTTGTCGGCGGCCTTGATCGTGATCAGGTCGGACATCGCGGGCTCGGCGAACTCCTTCATCGCCCGGTCCAGCTCCGCCTGGGTGATCGTCGGCTCACGAGTGGCGACAGGCAGTGCGACCGTGTTCGTCTTCCCGGTCTGGACCTGGGCGCGGTAGGCGTCCCGTACCGAGATGATCGAGTGGCTGACGTCCAGCGCCTTGCCCGTCTTGCCCGGGACCGCGACGGCCCGGCCCGGCTCGAACTTGATCGTCCCGTCGGCGGCCGAGCCCGAGACGCCCGCGAGATCGTTCAGCGCCGCGCTCAGCTTCTCCTCGTCGACAGGGATCACCGGCTCGGCGATCCGTGCGCCGCCGAAGAGCGAGCCGATCACCGAGACCGGGTTGTAGTCGCTGCCGGCCGCGGCGCGGACGGTCGCCTGGCTGTCCAGGCTGAGTCCGGCCTTGTCCGGGGCCAGTTCTACCGTCTCGCCACCGATGGTGAGCCGCAGCGGCGCGACGGCGCGCTCGCCGAACGTGGAGTCGAGCTTCTTGACCGCCTGGTCCCGGGTGCCGCCGATGTCCACGCCCAGGACGGTGGTGCCCTTGGGCACGTCGGAGCGGTTCATGAGCAGACCGGCGCCGTAGAGCCCGCCGGCCGCCACGACGACGGCCACGACCAGAAGCATCAGCTTGGAGCGGCCCTTCTTGGCGGGCCTGGCCGGAGCGGCGGCGCGCGCGGGGGCCGTGCCGGACGGCGCGGCGCCCTGGGCGGGACCAGCCGGTCCGGGGAAGTCCGGCGTCGAGAAGCCCTGGTCCTGGCCGGCCGGGCCGAGCCCGTCGAGCCGGGCGGCCGGATCCGTGTGCGGGCCGCCGCCCTTGGGACCGGAGCCCGGGAAGGGCGTCCGGTGCTCCGGCGGGACCACGGGGATACCGCTGGTCAGCGTGTCTCCGGAGACATGCCCGGCGGGACCCGGTCCTGGCGCCGGCTGCTGCGGGGTCAGTTCCGCGGTGTCGTCGGACATCCGGGGCGGACCGGCCTGGCCGGCACCCGGCGGCGTGCCGAGAACAGCGGGCGAGGTGCCCAGCGAAGAGCTGCCGGTGGCCGGGCCGGTGGTCGGACCGCTGGGTCCGGCCGCCGCGCCTGGCGCGTAACCGTTGCTGCCGGGGCCGCCGAACGGGCCGCCGCCGACCGGCGGATGCGGCTGCGGGTTCTCCGGGTAGTACGGCTGGTCAGGGCGCCGGTCGCCGCTCGGATCGTCCGGTGGCGTCGGCCCGCCCGCGACGGCGGCCGCGCCCGCGCCCATGCCGGCGCCCGACGACTTGCGTGGCGCGAACCAGTCACTGGTGGGCTTGTCGCCGGCGGGCTTCTCCTCCGCGCCGGCGGGCCGGCCCGCGTCGGCGTCCGGGGCCGTGCCAGGACCCGGAACCGCGCCGGCGGGTTCGCCCGAGGGCACACCGCGGCCGTCGGTGCTGTCGCCGTCGCCCATCGGCGTACGCATCACGACCGGCGGAATCGGCCGCGAACCCGGGATGTTGATCCGGATGCGGGTGGTCAGCGTGGTCTCGGTTCTGGGCGCGTCCTGCTGCGGCACGGACGCGGTTCCCGTCTCCTCCGGAGCGTCCTGCTGGGGATGCAGCGACGGATACTGGCGGGATCCGTACGGCGGTGTCCCCGAGGGGTACGCGGCTCCGCCGCGCCCCTGGGGCCCGGAGGACGAACTGTCAGTTTCACGACTCAAAGCAGGTTCTCCCGGTTGGCTCCGCCGCCCGTTCTTACTGGTACTCAACTGTTCGGGTCCCCCATGCCGGAGGCGAGGGGACGGCCCGGAGCGCGCACCACCATACTGGCCTCCGGTGACACACACCCGACGGCCGTGGCAAGCGACGCTCCGCGGGCCGTACGGACAAGGCCGTTTCGGCAGCGGGCAGACACGTCACTTCCCAAGTCGGCCGGACTTCGTACCTGGTTGCGGCAACCGCGACATGGTGGCACACATCACAGCCACCACCATGCCGCCCAGGAGGTAGACGAGCGGCCCGAGGCCCGCCGCGAAGACCGCGTCACCCTCCGGGCGGGGGATGCTCAGCAGGACGGCCGCGATCAGCCAGCCCGCGGCGGGCGCACCCACGCCGAGCTGAGTGCCGGTGGCGTACAGCCCGCCGTAGAAGAGGCCGGCCGTCGCGAGCAGCGCGAGCAGCAAGCCGCCGGGAAACAGGCCGCCTTGGGCGAGTGAGCCCGCGACTCCGACCAGCGCTCCGAGTACGAACAGACCCATATACGTGGCGATACGTCCTGGTCTGGACGGTCCCGCGAACGGGCCGCCGGGCTGCTGCCGCCGCCCGCTCACGCGCCGGCTCCCGCGAAGAGATCGTCTTCCCGCTCGCCGTTTGGCGCTCCCGGCTCGCCGTGCGCCAACTGGTAGTACTCGGCGGCGAAGAGCGGCTGTCCCAGGTCGTTGGAGAGCGCGAAGAAGGGTCCGTCCACGGCGATTTGGGTGGCGTGGGCGCGCATCGCGGCCGCTTTCCGCGCCCGGTACGGCGTGCCGTCGATCGCCGCGGTGATCTCTGTGTCGTCGATCACACCCGGGAGGTCGTCGACCGCGGCGACACCGGGAAAGTCCGTCCCGGTGGCGCGCAGCCGGGCGAAGCCCTCTTCGGCGACCGAGCGCGGTACGCGGTTCCAGTAGATCTTCGCGATGCTGTGCGGAGCACCGAGTCCGGGCCGGTAGCCGGTCTCGGCCGCCAGGACGGCCGCGCGCATGGCGACGCGGTGGGCCTGGATGTGGTCGGGATGGCCGTAGCCGCCGTGCGGGTCGTACGTCACCAGCACCTGCGGGCGCACCTCGCGGATCACCTCGACGAGGTACGGAGCGGCGTCGTCGACGTCCGCGTGCCAGAAGGCGTCCTCGCGGTGGTTCTGCTCCAGGCCCATCATCCCGGAGTCCCGGAACCGCCCGGGGCCGCCGAGGAAACGGTGGTCGGTGACGCCCAGCTCCTTCATCGCCGCGGCGAGTTCGCCGATGCGATGGGCGCCGAGGCGGTCCTCCTGATCGGCCGCGAGATGGGCGAGGCCGGCCGGGATGACCTCGCCCTCCTCACCGAGGGTGCAGGTCACCAGGGTGACCCGGGCGCCCTCGGCCGCGTACTTGGCCATGGTGGCGCCGTTGTTGATCGACTCGTCGTCGGGGTGCGCGTGCACAAGCAGCAGACGACGAGCGGGGAGATCGGTCATGAGGACAGCCTACGAGGCGGCGCGAGGCTCTTCCCGGTCTCCCTCGTCAGTGAAGATTGGCTGATAGTCGACGGCTGAATGGCTAGAACTTGATCCCACCGATCATCCCCGCCACGTTCGTGGTCAGCTCGCTGATGGTGGGGGCGATGGAGGAGCTGGCGATATAGAACCCGAGCAGCATGCAGACCACCGCGTGTCCGGCCTTCAGCCCGGATTTCCGGACCAGCAGGAAGACGACGATCGCCAGCAGCACCACCGCCGAAATCGAGAGTGCCACGGCGGTTCACCTCCATAAATTCTCAGTCGGGAAAACGCAGCATGCATGTGCCGGCGGATTCATACCCACCTAACGCTACGGATCATAACTATCCGTGCGTGCGCATCTGTCGGTGCACGGCAGCACACGGGGGCGCACGGACGCTAGGTTCGGTCGCATGACCTTGAGGCAGCAGATCTCCTTTCCGCGCCAGTACGCCAGGACCCAGCGATTCACCCTCGGCGCCCCGCGCGCCTTCACGGTGTCGCCCGACGGGGCGCGGGTGGTCTTCCTCCGGTCCGCCTCCGGGACGGACCGCGCGAACCGTCTCTGTGTGCTCGACCTCGACGGTTCTCCGTCGGCCGGCGGGTGCGAGCGGATCGCCGCGGATCCGGAGGTACTGCTGGGCGGCGCCGCCGAACGGCTCTCGGCCGAGGAGCGGGCACGGCGCGAGCGGAGCCGTGAGGGATCCGGCGGCATCGTCGGCTACGCGGTGGACGGCGCGGTCGAACTGGCCGCCTTCACACTGTCCGGACGGCTGTACGCGGCCGAGCTGCGGGCCGGGACGACGCGTGAACTGCGCGTCCCCGGCCCGGTGCTGGACCCGCGGCCCTCTCCGGACGGGCGGCACATCGCCTACGCGGCCCAGGGAGCGCTGCGCATGGTCGGGGCGGACGGAGAGGCCGACCGGGAGCTGGCAGGTCCGGAGAAGGCCGACAGCGCCGATGTCACCTACGGTCTGGCGGAGTTCGTCGCGGCCGAGGAGATGAGCCGCTCCCGGGGCTACTGGTGGTCTCCCCGCTCCGACCGGCTGCTGGTGGCCCGGGTCGACACGGCCGAGGTTCGGCGGTGGTGGATCTCCGACCCCGCGCACCCGGACCGGGAGCCGGCCCGGGTGGCCTATCCGGCGGCCGGTACGCCCAACGCCGAGGTGCGTCTCTTCCTGGTCGGGCTGGACGGCTCGCGCGTGGAGGTGACCTGGGACCGCGCGCGCCATCCGTATCTGGCCCGGGTGCACTGGTCGGAGGCCGGCGCGCCGCTGCTGCTCGTACAGAGCCGCGACCAGCGCGGCCAGCTCTATCTGGCGGTGGACACGGAGAGCGGCGCGACCAGGACCGTGCACCAGGACGAGGACCCGGCGTGGCTGGAGCTCTTCCCCGGAGTGCCCGCCTGGGCGCCGGACGGACGCCTGGTCCGGATCGCCGACGAGGGAGGCGCCCGGGTGCTGGTGGTCGGCGACCGGCCACTGACCGGGCCCCAGTTGCATCTGCGGTCGGTACTGGACATCGGTGAGCACGACATCCTGGTCTCGGCGTCGGCCGGCGAGGAGGCCGCCGGTCCCGAGACCGGCGAGATCCATGTGTACCGGGTCAGCGAACTGGGGATCGAGCGGTTCTCGGCGGGCGCGGGGGTGCACTCCGCCGTGCGTACGGGCGGAGTGACGGTGCTGGTCTCGGCCCGGCCGACCGTCGCCGGGTCCTCGGTACAGGTGTTCAGGGACGGCAAGGAGCCCGTCACGGTCGGCTCGTACGCCGAGCAGCCGGTGCTCACGGCCCGCGTGCGCCTCACCGAAGGGGGCGCACGGCGGATTCCGTGCGCCGTACTACTGCCGGCCGGCCACCAGGAGTCGGACGGCCCGCTGCCGGTCCTGCTGGACCCGTACGGCGGCCCGCACGGCCAGCGGGTGGTCGCGTCCCAGAACGCGCATCTCACCTCGCAGTGGTTCGCCGACCAGGGCTTCGCCGTCGTCGTCGCCGACGGCCGGGGCACGCCCGGCCGTTCGCCCGCCTGGGAGAAGTCGGTCAAGAACAATCTGCTGCTCACTCTGGACGACCAGGTCGAGGCGCTGAGCGACCTCGCCGGCCGGTTCCCGCTGGACACCGGGCGGGTGGCGATCCGCGGCTGGTCGTACGGCGGCTATCTGGCCGCGCTCGCGGTACTGCGCCGGCCCGATGTCTTCCACGCGGCGGTCGCGGGCGCCCCGGTCACCGATCTGCGCCTCTACGACACCCACTACATGGAGCGCTATCTCGGCATCCCGGAGGAGGCGCCCGAGGTGTACGCCGCGAACTCACTCGTCACCGACGCGGGGCTGTCGGCTCCGGAGAACCCCGCGCGGCCGCTGATGATCATCCATGGTCTGGCTGACGACAATGTGGTGGTGGCACACACACTCCGGCTCTCGTCGGCGCTGCTCTCCGCGGGCCGGCCTCATGAGGTCCTGCCGCTGACGGGTGTGACGCACATGACACCGCAGGAGGAGATCGCGGAGAACCTGCTGCTGCTCCAAGTGGACTTTCTCAAGCGGTCGCTGGGGATGTCCTGAGCGGCCGGCCGGGACCGGCGCAACACGGGCGACCGGCCGGGACTCGTAAGTCCCGGCCGGTCCACGGCACCCGCACGGCCGTACGCTGTACAGCCTGACGCGTCCGTATATCGGTGACGGGTCCGCCAAGTTGCCTCTGTGTTAACGAAATTGCCACCACTTATACGCTTTTGTCTCCTGAATCCAGCCACTCCTCCGCGGCACCGCCCGGTGTGCCCGGCACTGTCCGTCTCTCCTGCGCGAAGTGGCAGGCGGAAGGGTGCGCGGCGGGCCCGGCCTGTGCGCGGAAGGCCTCCGGAACCGCCAGCTCCGGCACCTCCAGCTCGCAGCGCTCCCGCGCCTTCCAGCAGCGCGTGCGGAAGCGGCAGCCGGACGGCGGATGCGCCGGCGACGGGACATCGCCGGTCAGGATGATCCGGTCGCGGTGCTCGCGGGCGGCGGGGTCGGGCAGTGGAGCGGCGGAGAGCAGCGCCTGGGTGTACGGATGCGTGGCGTGGCCGTAGATCTGCGCGTCGGTGCCGGTCTCGGCCAGCCGTCCCAGATACATCACTCCGACCCGGTCGGAGATGTGCCGCACGATCGAGAGGTCGTGGGCGATGAAGATGTAGGCGAGGCCGAACTCGTCCTGGAGCCTCTCCATCAGATTGATGACCTGCGCCTGGACGGAGACATCGAGGGCCGAGACCGGTTCGTCGGCGACGATGATCTCCGGGCGGAGCGCGAGGCCCCGGGCGATACCGATGCGCTGGCGCTGGCCGCCGGAGAACTGGTGCGGATAGCGGTTGATGTACTCCGGATTGAGGCCGACCACATCCAGCAGCTCCTGGACCTTCCGGCGCCGGTCGCCTCTGGGCGCCACCTCGGGATGGATCTCGTACGGCTCGCCGACGATGTCGCCGACGGTCATCCGCGGGTTCAGCGAGGTGTACGGATCCTGGAACACCATCTGGATGTTTCTGCGCACCGACTTCAGCGCGCGTCCCGACAGCCGGGTGATGTCGTCGCCCCGGTAGCGGATCCGGCCGGCCGTCGGCCGCTCCAGATTCACCAGGAGCTTCGCCACGGTCGACTTGCCGCAGCCGGACTCTCCCACGATGCCGAGGGTCTCGCCGGCGGCCAGGTCGAAGGAGACCCCGTCGACCGCGCGCACGGCCCCGATCTGTTTCCTGAAGAGAACGCCTCTGGTCAGGGGATAGTGCTTGACCAGGTCCCGCACCTCCAGAAGGGCCTCAGCCATCGAGCGTCTCCGTCCAGAAGTGGCAGGCGCTGCGCCGGCCCGGGGCCACCTCGTAGAGCGGCGGCACCTCCGTCCGGCACACGTCCCGGGCCAGCGGGCAGCGCGGATTGAAGGCGCAGCCGGGCGGGATGTCCAGCAGATTCGGCGGCAGTCCCTTGATGGCGTAGAGCTGCCGGCCCTTCTGGTCCAGGCGCGGGATCGAGTCCAGCAGACCTCGGGTGTAGGGATGAGCGGGAGCCCGGTAGATGTCGTGCACCGGCGCGGTCTCCACGATCCGGCCCGCGTACATCACCGCGATCCTGTCGGCGACATCGGCGACCACTCCCAGATCGTGGGTGATCAGGATCAGTCCCATGTCCAGTTCCCGCCGCAGCTCCGCGAGCAGCTCCATCACCTGGGCCTGGACGGTCACATCCAGTGCGGTCGTCGGTTCGTCGGCGATGATCAGCGAGGGCTCCAGCGCCATCGCCATGGCGATCATGACGCGCTGGCGCATACCGCCGGAGAACTGGTGCGGATAGTCGTCGACCCGCTCCCGCGCCGCCGGGATCCTGACCCGGTCCATCAGCTCGACGGCCTTCCCTCGCGCCTCCCGGCGGGACATTCCACGGTGCACGATGAACATCTCGCCGAGCTGAGCACCCACGGTGAGCACCGGGTTGAGCGAGGACAGCGCGTCCTGGAAGATCATTGCCATCTCCGCGCCGCGGATCCGCCGTCGCCGCTCCGCCGTGAGCCTGAGCAGATCCCTGCCGCGGAACAGCACCTCTCCGCCCGTGATCCGGCCGGGCGGCATGTCCAGAATCCCCATGACGGCCTGCGCGGTGACGGACTTGCCGGAACCCGACTCGCCCAGTACGGCGAGCGTCTCGCCCGCGTCCACCGCGTAGCTGACGCCGTTGACGGCTCTGGCGATTCCGTCCCGGGTGTGGAACTCCACTCGCAGATCGCGTACTTCGAGCAACACGGCACGCAGCTCCTCAGCGCAGCTTGGGGTCGAGGGCGTCGCGCACGGCGTCGCCGAGCATGATGAACGCGAGCACGGTGACCGCCAGCGCGCCGGCCGGCCAGAGCAGCATGTGCGGGGCGTTGCGGATGTACGGAGAGGCGTCCGAGATGTCGATCCCCCACGAGACGGTGGGCGGTTTGAGTCCGACACCGAGGTACGAGAGGGTCGCCTCCAGCGCGATGAACGTACCGAGCGCGATGGTCGCCACGACGATCACCGGAGCGATGGCGTTGGGCAGGATGTGCCGCAGCATCAGCCGTGTGTTGGAGGCGCCGAGCGCCCGTGCCGCCTGGATGAAGTCGTTCTGTTTGATGGTGATGACAGAGCCGCGGGCGATCCGGGAGATCTGCGGCCAGCCGAGCAGCACCATGAAGCCGATCACGGGCCAGACGGTCGAACCGGTCACCACGGACAGCAGCACCAGACCGCCGAGGACCACCGGAACGGCGAAGAAGATATCGGTGATCCGGGAGAGGACCGCGTCCCAGAATCCGCCGAAGAAGCCGGCCAGACCGCCCAGCAGCGAGCCGACGGCCGCGACACCGAGCGAGGCGCACACACCGACCACGACCGATGTCCTGGCGCCGTACACCGTACGGGTGTAGACGTCGCAGCCCTGTCCGTTGAAGCCGAAGGGATGGCCGGGCCCGGAGCCCTCCTGGGCCCTGGCTAGATCGCAGGTGAGCGGATTGCCGGCGGCGATCAGTGACGGCCGGATCGAGATGATCACCAGAAAGACGATGAGAAGACCCGACACGATGAAGACCGGGTCCCTGCGCAGATCACGCCAGGCGTCCGACCGGAGGCTGTGCGGCTTGCCGACGGGCCCGCCCGCGCCGGGTTCCGCCGGACCGCGCTCCAGAGTGGCTCCCTCGCTGACGGCGAGGTCCATCGCGCCGCCGGCTCCGGTCGGCGCCACGGCTTCCGCTCGGTGGCCGGAGGCGGGAAGCTGCTGCTCAGGCATACCGGATCCTCGGGTCGAGAACGGCGTAGACAAGGTCGACCAGCAGATTCGCGACCAGGAAGACGATGACGAGTACGGTCACGAAACCGACCACGGTCTGGGTGTTCTGGCGCAGGATGCCCTGGTAGAGCTGGAATCCGACGCCATGGATATTGAAGATCCGCTCGGTGACGATGGCGCCGCCCATCAGAGCGCCGATGTCGGTACCGATGAAGGTGACCACCGGGATCAGTGAGTTGCGCAGCAGATGCCGGGTGATGACCCGCCGTCTGGGCAGGCCCTTGGCGATGGCGGTGCGGACATAGTCGGCGCGGACGTTCTCGGCGATCGAGGTGCGGGTCAGCCGGGTGACATACGCCAGAGAGACCGAGGCGAGCACCAGTCCTGGCACGATCAGCTCGTCGACCGTCGCGGCGGCCGAGACCGACGGCCCGATGAGTCTCCACTCCACACCGAACACAAGCTGTGCCAGCAGACCGGTGACAAAGGTCGGGACGGCGATGACCACCAGCGTCAGCAGCAGTACGGACGTGTCGACCGGGCGGCCGCGGCGCAGCCCGGTGATCACGCCGAGGCTCACTCCGATGACGATCTCGAAGACGACGGCCACGATCGTCAGCCGGATGGTGACCGGGAAGGCGTCTGCCATCAGGTCGATGACCTTCTGGCCGTTGAACGCGGTGCCGAAGTCGCCGGAGAAGACATGGCCCATATAGGTGAGGTACTGGCGCCACACCGGCTCGTCGAGGCCGAATTCCCGGCGCAGTTGGGCCTCGGTCGCCGGATCGCACTGCTTGTCCCCGCAGAGGCCCGCGACGGGATCGCCCATCACATTGACCATGAGGAAGATCAGCAGTGTGGCGCCGATGAAGACGGGGACCATCTGCAGCAGCCGCCGGATCACATAACGTCCCATGAGGGGCTCCGGAGATCGTTCGGATGCGGAAAAGGTCTCCCGGGCGCGATGCCGGTGAAAGGTGTCAGGCCCGGGACACGGCGGGCGGCGGGCCGTCCGCGCTCGCGCATCAGCGGACCCTGATCTCGTTGTAGACGGGGACACTGAACGGGTTCAGTGCGACCCCGGTGATCCGGTCCGAATAGCCGGCGCTGCCGTTCTGGTACCAGAGCGGGATCGCGGCCATCCGGTCGCGTACGACGCCCTCGGCCTGCTGGAATTTCCGTACCGCTGACTTCGCGTCGGATTCGGCGTTGGCCTCGTTGACGAGTCGGTCGAACTCCGCGTCGCTCCACTTGCCGTCGTTGGACGAGGCATTGGTGTAGTAGAGCGGCTGAAGGAAGTTCTGGATCAGCGGGTAGTCCATCTGCCAGCCCGCTCGGAACGGGCCGGTCAGCTTCTTCTGACCGATCTGGTTGCGGAAGTCCGCGAAGGTGCCGATCGGTCTGCCGGCACACGCCTTGTCGTTTCCCAGCGAGTTGTTGATGCTGTTGCAGACCGCGTCGACCCACTCCTTGTTTGAGCCGGAGTCGGCGTTGTAGGAGATCGTGAGCCGGCCGCCGGGAATGCCGCCGCCCGCCCGGATCATCTTTTTCGCCGCGGCCGGATCGAAGACGCACGCGCGGCCGCAGAGCCCGGCCCGGTAGCCGCCGTCGGCGCCGAGGACCGGCGAGGTCCAGTCGGTGGCCGGCGTACGGGTCTTCCGGAAGATCGTCTCGGTGATCTGCTTGCGGTTGACCGCCATGGAGAGGCCGGTACGGACCTTGGCCGCGCCCGGCGTGTTCCACCGTTTGTCGGAGTAGGGAAAGGCGAGGGTCTGGATGATGCCGGCCGGAGTGTTGATGTACCGCCCGCTCAAGTCGCCCTTCACGTTCCGCAGTTGTGCGGCCGGGATGTCGTCGACGAGATCGAGATGGCCCGCGACCAGATCGGTGTAGGCGGTGTTGCTGTCGGTGTAGACCATGAGGTCCACTCCGCCGTTACGCACCTTCTCGGTGCCCGGATAGCCCTTCCGGGTGCGCAGCGACATCTGCGAACCTCTGATGTATCTCTCCACCGTGTACGGGCCGTTGCCGACGGGCTTGGAGAGCCAGGCCGTGTGGTCGTCGAAGAACATCCGGGGCAGCGGCGCGAAGGCCGCGTATCCCAGCGTGTCGGGCCAGCTCGAAAACTGCTGGGACAGCCTGACGGTGAAGGTCCTTTCGCCCGTCACTTTCAGCCCGGCCATCGTCCGGGCGGTGGGCCGGCCCGATTCCGGATGGACCTTGTCATAGCCGTCGATGTACTGGAAGAAGCTGGAGTTCTTCTGGTTGTTCTTGAGGTTCGCGCCGTAGTTCCAGGCATCGACGAAGGACCTCGCGGTGACCTTCTCGCCATTGCTGAAGGTCCATCCGTCCTTCACGGTGACCGCGAAGTTCTTCGCGTCCTGGCTGTCGATCCTCTCGGCGAGCGCGTTCTCGGCCCGGCCGGTTTCCGGGTGGTATCTCTTCAGACCGCGGAAGATCATGTCGAGGACCTTGCCGCCCTGGACCTCATTGGTGTTCGCGGGCTCCAGCGGGTTCTGCGGGTCACCCCAGGAGGAACGCACCACACCGTCGGGACCACCGGTGACGACGGCGCCGCCTCCGCAGGCCGTCACGGCAAGGACCACGGCCGACGAGCACGCGGCCCGTCCGACGACCGTGGCCCCACGCATGGATGTGCACCCTCGGACCATTTGTCTTATGTAATCCGAAATTTTTATGGATAGCGCATAACACGCTCATTTGTCCCGACCGCGTGAGCGCCGCGTCCCCTGGATGTACGCACACCGCGTACATCCAGGCACTGAGCGGCACAGACACCGAGCCGGTACGGACACAGCAGAGCGGTACAGACACAGAGCGGCGCCCGGACCAGAAGGTCCGGGCGCCGCTCATGCGTACTCGTGCGGGCACGCGAAGGGATCACGCCGCGTGGACGACGTCCTTCTCCTCGGCGAAGTGGCACGCCGACTCGTGCGCGGCCTGGCCGTCCGAGACCTTGAAGCGCTCGGGGATCGCCAGCAGCGGCTCCTCCGTGGCGCACCGCTCCTGCGCCTTCCAGCAACGGGTGCGGAAGCGGCAGCCGGACGGCGGGTTCGCCGGCGACGGGACATCGCCGGTGAGGATGATCCGGTCGCGGTGATCGCGCGCCGTGGGGTCGGGCACCGGGACCGCCGACAGCAGCGCCTGAGTGTAGGGGTGCGTCGGGTGGTCGTAGATCTGGGTGTCGGTACCGATCTCGGCGACCTTGCCGAGGTACATCACACCGACCCGGTCGGAGATGTGCCGGACGATCGACAGGTCGTGCGCGATGAAGATGTAGGAGAGGTTGAACTCGTCCTGCAGGTTCTCCATCAGGTTGATGACCTGCGCCTGGACGGAAACGTCCAGCGCCGAGACCGGCTCGTCACAGATGATGATCTCGGGGTTGAGCGCGAGACCGCGGGCGATGCCGATGCGCTGGCGCTGACCACCCGAGAACTGGTGCGGATACCGGTTGATGTACTCCGGGTTGAGACCCACGACATCGAGCAGTTCCTGCACCCGGCGGCGGCGGTCTCCCTTCGGTGCCACCTCGGGGTGGATGTCGAAGGGCTCGCCGATGATGTCACCGACCGTCATACGCGGGTTGAGCGAGGTGTACGGGTCCTGGAACACCATCTGGATGTTCCTGCGAACCGCCTTCAGCGCGCGCCCGGACAGCTTGGTGATGTCCTGGCCCTTGAAGAAGACCTCGCCGGCGGTCGCGTGCTCCAGCGTCATCAGCATCTTGGCGACGGTGGACTTGCCACAGCCGGACTCACCGACGATGCCGAGCGTCTCGCCCTGGTACAGGTCGAACGAGACCCCGTCCACGGCCTTGACCGCGCCCACCTGGCGCTTGAAGAGGATCCCCTGGGTCAGCGGGAAGTGCTTGACCAGGTTACGGACCTGGAGGATCGGCTCTCCACGCTCGACCGGAGCCTCGATCGCGGCGACGGCCGCGCTCTCGGAGGCCGCGTCGACCAGTTCCACCTCGGTGACGTTCGGGGTCGCGTCCACGGATTCCCTGTTGAGCTCAGCCATGGATCGTCTCCTTCCAGAAGTGGCACGCGCTGCCGCGGCCGGGCAGCTCGCTGCCGTCCTGCTCGGTCACCGGTGTCAGCGCCGGGACCTCGGTACGGCAGATGTCCTGCGCCATCGGGCAGCGCGGGTTGAACGCGCAGCCGGCCGGGATCTTGAGCAGGTTGGGCGGCAGACCCTTGATCGCGTAGAGCTCCTGGCCCTTCTGGTCCAGGCGCGGGATCGAGTCCAGCAGTCCACGGGTGTACGGGTGGGCCGGGCGCTTGTACAGCTCGTGCACCGGCGCGGTCTCGACGATACGGCCGGCGTACATGACGGCGATCTTGTCCGCGACATCGGCGACGACGCCGAGGTCGTGGGTGATCAGGATCAGCCCCATGTTGAATTCGCGCTGAAGCTCCGCCAGCAGATCCATCACCTGGGCCTGGACGGTCACGTCGAGCGCGGTGGTCGGCTCGTCCGCGATGATCAGGTCCGGCTCCAGGGCGAGCGCCATCGCGATCATGATGCGCTGACGCATACCGCCGGAGAACTGGTGCGGGTAGTCGTTGACCCGCTCCCTGGCGGCCGGGATCTTCACCCGCTCCATCAGGTCGATGGCCCTGGCCTTGGCCTGCTTCTTGGAGAGTCCCTGGTGGACACGGAACATCTCACCGAGCTGGTAGCCGACCGAGAGCACGGGGTTGAGCGAGGAGAGCGCGTCCTGGAAGATCATGGCGATCTTCTGGCCGCGGATCTTCCGCCGCTCCTCGTTGCTCATGGTCAGCATGTCCTGGCCGCGGTACAGGATCTGGCCCTGCGGGATCTTGCCGGGCGGCATGTCGAGGATGCCCATGATGGCCTGCGCCGTCACGGACTTGCCGGAGCCCGACTCACCGAGCACGGCGAGGGTCTCGCCGGAGTTGACGCTGTAGTTCACGCCGTTGACGGCCTTGGCGACGCCGTCCCTGGTGTGGAACTCCACGTGGAGATCGCGGACTTCGAGGAGCGGTCCGGAGTCCGGGCCGCCCGCTCGGGGCGCCGGGACACTTGCTGTTTCTTCGATGATGGTCACGTACGCCCTCCTCAGCGCAACTTCGGGTCGAGGGCGTCGCGTACCGCGTCGCCCAGCATGATGAACGCGAAGACCGTGAGGCTGAGCGCGCCGGCCGGGAAGAACAGGGCATGCGGGTTGTCCCGGATGTCCTTGCTGCCCTGGGCGATGTCGATGCCCCATGAGATCGTCGGGTCGGCCAGTCCGAGGCCGAGGAACGACAGCGTCGCCTCGGCCGAGATGTAGCCGCCCAGCGCGATCGTCGCCACCACGATGGTCGGGGCGAGCGCGTTCGGCAGGACATGACGGAACAGGATCCGGGGGGTGCCCGCGCCGAGGGCGCGGGCCGCCGTCACATAATCCGCCTGCTTCGCGGTGATCACCGACGAGCGCATCACACGGCAGATCGAGGTCCAGCCCAGGAAGGCGAGGGCCAGGATGACGACGTACACCTTGCGCTCGGTGAAGGCGTTCAGGACGACCATGGCGCCGAGCAGGAAGGGGATACCGAAGAAGATGTCGGTGATCCGGGAAATGATCGAGTCGAGCCAGCCGCCGAAGTAACCGGCGAGCATGCCCAGCAGACCACCGAGCAGGGTCACCAGCGCGGTGACGCCGACACCCACCAGAATCGAGGCCCTGGTGCCGTAGACGACACGTGCGTAGATCGAGCGGCCCTGGCCGTCGTAACCGAACCAGTCGGGCTGGAGGATGTGTCCCAGCGACGGCTTGGTCAGGAAGTGGTTGGTCAGATCGCCCGAACGCGGGTCGACGCTGGTGAACACGCCCGGGAAGGCCGCGACGATCAGCAGCAGAAGCAGCAGGATCGAGGAGATCCAGAACATGGGCCGGTGGCGCAGGTCGTACCAGGCGTCACCCCAGAGGCTACGGGGCTTGCCCTGTTCCTTGTGACCGGCGGCCGATACGGCCGCCGCGTCGACCGCCGGCGGAGCGACGGCGTCGACGGCTGTCTCGGTCTTGGTCTTGATCACGTCAGGCATACCGGATCCTCGGGTCCAGGACCGCGTACAGCAGGTCGACGATCAGGTTGATCACAAGAATGACAAGGACGAAGACCGTGACCACACCCACGATCGTGGAGCCCTCACGCTGCTGAAGCGCCTTGTAGAGAAGGTTGCCGACACCCTGGACGTTGAAGATGCCCTCGGTGACAACGGCGCCGCCGATGAAACCGCCGACATCCGTGCCGAGGAAGGTGACGACCGGGATGAGCGAGTTGCGCAGCAGGTGGACACCGACGATACGGCGGCGCGGGAGGCCCTTGGCCATCGCGGTCCGCATGTAGTCGGCGCGCAGATTCTCCGCGAACGTCGTACGGGTCAGTCGTGCCACATAGGCCATGGAGAGCATCGCCAGGACAAACCCTGGCAAGAACAACTGTCCGAAGTTTGTGGAGTCCTGGACGTTTGGCGGCACCCAGCCGAGTTCGTCCGCGAGGACGAAGCGGGCGAGGAAGCCGAGCACGAACACCGGGATCGAGATGACGATCAGAGTGAAGATCAGCACGCCGGTGTCGGCGGCCTTGCCGGCCTTGAGACCCGCCCAGGCGCCGAGGCCGATGCCCACGATGATCTCGATGATCATCGCGACCACGGTGAGCCGCAGCGTCACAGGGAAGGACTCGGACATCTCGTCGATGACCGCGCGGCCACCGAAGGTCTGACCGAAGTCACCCTGGAAAAGATTGCCCATGTAGTCGACGTATTGCTTCCACAGGGGCTGGTCGAGCCCGAACTCATGGCGGAGCGACGCGACCTGTGCGGGGTCTGCCGCCTTGTCTCCCCACATCGCCCGGATGGGGTCACCCGGAAGAATGTGGACCATGAGGAAAATAATCAGAGTGGTCCCGATGAAAACCGGGATCATCTGGAGCAGTCGCCTAGCGACGTAGCGCCCCATCATGCCTCCATGCCGTGAGGGGTCGGCGATGGCCTTCCTCGTTTTCTCCGCCCCGGGGTGTGGGGGAGAGAGACCCGGGGCCTACGCCTGCGGACCGGTGCCGCCGCCCCCCGCGGGGGCGGCGGCACCGGTCGGCGGTCCCGATTGCTTACTTCTTCGACTTCACCTGGACGTCGGTGAAGATGGGGTCGCCGTCCTGGCCGTAGGGAATCTTGCCGAACACATTCGTCGACTGGCCGGAGTTGTTCTTGTAGAACCACAGCGGAATGGCCGGCATGTCGTTCTTCAGGAGCTGCTCGGCCTCCTGGTACATCTTCACCGTGTCGTCGAGCGTGGCGGCCTTGTCAGCCTTGGACGCCAGGTCGTCGAACTCCTTGTTGGAGTAACCGGATGTGTTACCCGCCGCGGTGGAGCCGTACAGGTCACGCATGAAGTTCGAGTTGACCGGGTAGTCGAGCACCCAGCCACCACGGTACATGGACTTGACCGTGTGGTTGTCGCGCGCGTTCAGGTCCGCCTGGAAGTCCGGCTTCGAGTCGCCGACACAGTCGACGCCCGTGGCCTGGCGGATGCTGTTGCAGACCGCGTCGACCCACGGCTTGTGGTCCTGGTCCGCGTTGAACTGGATCGAGATCTTGTTGCCCGGGACACCGCCACCCTCCTGGATGAGGGCCTTGGCCTTCGCCGGGTCGAACTTCACGACGTCACCGAGAGCGCCGGCCTTGTAGCCGAGCACACCGCGGGCGACGAAGGAGTCGGCCGGGCTACGGGTGCCGTGCAGCACGGTCTTGGTGATCGTGTCGCGGTCGATCGCCATGGACAGACCCTGGATGACCTTGGGGTTGATGTCCTTGAACTGCTTGGTGTAGAACGCCGGGACCAGCGACTGGACCGCGGAGTACTCCGCGTCGATCGCGCGGTCGCCGAGGTCCTGCTTGTAGCTCGTCAGGGCCGTGGTCGGGACCTGCTCGATCCAGTCCAGGTTGTTCGACCGCAGGTCCGAGTAGGCGGCGTCGGCGGTGGTGTAGTTCTTGAAGTCGATGCCACCGTTCTTGGCCTTGTTGGGCCCGGTGTAACCGTCGAACTTGCGAACCTTGATCAGCTTCTTGTGGTCCCACGAGACGAACTGGTAGGGACCGTTGCCGATCGGCTTCTCACCGTAGCCCTTGGGGTCCTTGAAGAAGCCCTCGGGAAGCGGGGTCCACACGTCGTAGCCCAGCTTGTACGCGAAGTACGAGACCGGACCGTTCAGCGTGATCGTGAAGGTGTTGTCGTCGACAACCTTCAGACCCGACATCGACGTGCCCTTGGGGTCACCCTTCTCGGGGTGGACGTCCGCGTAGCCCTTGATGTCCTGGAACCAGCTTGAGTTGGTCTGGTTGTTCTTGACGTTGGCCGACCAGTTCCACGAGTCAACGTAGGACTTGGCCGTCACCGTGGTGCCGTCGTGGAACTTCCAGCCCGGCTTGAGCTTGACCGTCCACACGGACGAGTCCGCGTTCGGGGTCACAGATTCGGCGTTGATGTACTCGAGCTTGCCGGTTCCCGGCTCGTAGTCCACCAGCCCCGAGAAGATGGTGCGCAGCACACGGCTGCCCTGGCTCTCCTTGGCGTTCGCCGGCTGCAGTGGGTTCTGCGGCTCGCCGAGCTGGGCAACAAGAATGCCGTTCGGGTCGGCCTTGCCCGCGTCCATGTCATCGCCGCTGTCACTGCCACCGCCACCACAGGCGGTCGCTGCCAGGGCGACGACTATCGCGCCCGCGACCCACTTGGCGCTCTTGGCACCACGCATGGGTTCCTCCTCATGAGTCCACTAGTCACTACAAGAAGGGCATTGTCTACGCGCGCTGACACCCCTGGCAGCGTGCTAGTCAATTACCCCGAGTGTGCTCGTGAGTCGGCGCTCCCCACAGCGCATGACCCATTGACCCGAGCTCAATGGAGCCAACTATTAAGTACAGCCCGGCCGTAAACCACACTTGCAGGGTCTCGTTTTGACAACATCGAAGTACCCTGTCCGCCCGAAATCCGGACAAACTGAGTACAGACAGACACCCGCGAAACGGACCGTTAACACATGTTCCGGAGAGCGATGGTCGATATCCGGACACCCCGGCAGAGAAATGCGATTGACGAACGGCCCGGCCCGCCGCGTTTCGCGGTGGACCGGGCCGTCGTACTGACGTGATGTCCGGCACTCCGCCGGACGGTGGGTCAGCGCTTGGCGCGCGACGCGGCGCGGCCGCGCTCCTTCTGGTCGAGGACGACCTTGCGGATCCGGACCGTCTCCGGAGTCACCTCGATGCACTCGTCGTCCCTGCAGAACTCCAGGGACTGCTCCAGCGAGAGCCTGCGCGGCGGCACCACGTTCTCCGTGGTGTCCGCGGAGGCGGCACGCATGTTTGTGAGCTTTTTCTCCTTGGTGATGTTCACGTCCATGTCGTCGGCGCGCGAGTTCTCGCCGACGATCATGCCCTCGTAGACCTCGGTGCCGGGCTCGGTGAAGATGACACCGCGCTCCTGGAGGTTGACCATCGCGAACGGCGTGACCGAACCGGAGCGGTCCGCGACCAGCGAACCGTTGTTACGGGTCCGCAGCTCACCGAACCACGGCTCGTGGCCCTCGAAGATGGAGTGCGCGATACCCGTGCCGCGGGTCTGGGTCAGGAACTCCGTACGGAAGCCGATGAGGCCGCGGGACGGGACGATCCACTCCATCCGGATCCAGCCCGAGCCATGGTTGGTCATGGTCTCCATGCGGCCCTTGCGGGTCGCCATGAGCTGCGTGATGGCGCCGAGGTGCTCCTCGGGGCAGTCGATCGTCATGCGCTCGATCGGCTCGTGCGTCTTGCCGTCGACCTGCTTGGTGACCACCTCGGGCTTGCCGACGGTCAGCTCGAAGCCCTCCCGGCGCATGGTCTCGACAAGGATGGCCAGCGCCAGCTCACCACGGCCCTGGACCTCCCAGGCGTCGGGACGCTCGGTGTCCAGGACGCGCAGCGAGACGTTACCGATCAGTTCGCGGTCCAGCCGGTCCTTGACCTGGCGCGCGGTGACCTTGTGGCCCTTGCCGCCCTTGCCGACCAGCGGTGAGGTGTTCGTACCGATGGTCATCGAGATGGCCGGCTCGTCGACCGTGATCAGCGGCAGCGCGATCGGGTTCTCCGGGTCGGCCAGGGTCTCGCCGATCATGATGTCCGGGATACCGGCGATGGCGCAGATGTCGCCCGGGCCGGCCTTCTCGGCCGGCTTGCGGGTGAGCGCCTCGGTCATCAGCAGCTCGGTGATACGGACATTGGACATCGTGCCGTCACGCTTGATCCAGGTGACGGTCTGGCCCTTCTTCAGCTCGCCCTGCTCGACGCGGCACAGCGCGATACGGCCGAGGAAGTTGTCGGCGTCCAGGTTGGTGACATGGGCCTGGAGCGGCGCGGCCTCGTCGTACTCCGGGGCCGGGACATGGTCCAGGATCGTGGAGAAGAACGGCTCCAGGCTGTCGCTGTCGGCCGGGACCGTGCCGTCCTGCGGCTTGGTCAGCGAGGCGACACCGTCCCGCGCGCAGGCGTAGACGATCGGGAACTCGATCTGCTCCTCGGTCGCGTCCAGATCCAGGAAGAGGTCGTACGTCTCGTCGACGACCTCGGCGATCCGGGAGTCCGGGCGGTCCGTCTTGTTGATACAGAGGATCACCGGCATCTTCGCCGCGAGCGCCTTGCGGAGCACGAAGCGGGTCTGCGGGAGCGGGCCCTCCGAGGCGTCGACGAGCAGCACGACCGCGTCGACCATCGACAGGCCCCGCTCGACCTCGCCGCCGAAGTCGGCGTGGCCGGGGGTGTCGATGATGTTGATCGTGATCGGGTCGCCGCCCGTCTTGGGGTGGTACTTCACGGCGGTGTTCTTGGCCAGGATCGTGATGCCCTTCTCACGCTCCAGGTCGTTCGAGTCCATCATCCGGTCGTCGAGGTGCTCGGCTGCGTGCGCGGCGAAGGCGCCGGCCTGCTTCAGCATGGCGTCGACCAGAGTGGTCTTGCCATGGTCGACGTGGGCGACGATGGCGACGTTACGGATGTCGTGGCGCGTGGGCATGCTGGCTGGCGCTTCTCTCGATCGTGGGATGCGGCGTTTTCCTCGTACGCCCGCCGGGCGGACACGCCACGGCTCGTCCCATGGTACGGGGCCGGTGAGTCGGGGGCTTCCCGGCCCGATCCGATGTGACCGCCGAGAGGTCCGGCCGCGCGGCGCGGGCGCCGCGGCGGAGCGGGGCCGGGCGGGCCACCGGTGGAGGTGCGCCGGCCCGGCGCGGACGCGGACGTGCCCGCCGGCGAAGGCCGGCGGGCACGTCGGTCGATCGGTTCTGACGTTTTCAGCGGCTCTGACCTGGTGCTGCTCCCCGAGCCGGTCCTTCAGGACCTCAGTCCTTCGACTCCGGGCCCGCGGTGCCGGGCTTCTTGAATCCGATGTCCTGGTAGCGCGGAGTGGCGAAGCCGAAGGCTCCCGCGTTCATCAGTCCCGGCTTGACGACCACAAGCTGCGGACGCTGGTAAAGCGGGATGGAACCGGCCGCGGCCCAGATACGGGCATCGGCCTGCTTGAGCAGATCGCGGGCCGCGTTCTCGTCCAGCTCGCCGGCCGCCCGGTCGAAGAGCTGGTCGATGTGGTCCGTACCGACGCGGGTGTAGTTCTGCTCCACCAGCAGCGAGCCGTCGCTGGCGGGCACGGGCTTGGCGAAGATCGGCCGGCCGTCGGTCGCCGGGTAGGCGGTGGCGGGCCAGGAGTAGAGCGCCAGGTCGTAGTCGCCCGAGGAGACGTGGTCCTTGAAGTAGTTGTCGTCGGCGACCTTGGTGATCTCCGTGTCGATGCCGATGCGGTCGAGCATCCGCGAGATCCGCTCGCCGACGGTACGCAGCGACTCGGAGCCCTCGCCGCCGGGCAGGACGAAGCGGAGGGTGAGCGGCTTGCCGTTCTTTCCGACCGGGCCGGTGAGCACGGGCGGGGTGGCTGTCCCGCTCGGGGCGGCGGTGCCGGCCGGAGCGTAGGCGCCGGCCATGCCGCCCGGCTTCTCCTGGGCCTCCTGGGCGGCCTTCACCGTCTGCGTCCGCACATCGGAGTCGTCCAGGACCGCGGCCTGACGGAGCAGGGTCGTGCCCTGGAAGGCGGCCGCCGGGGCGGGAGCGAGGATGTGCGTGGCGGTCTCGGGGCGGGGCGCCGCCTCGCCGGGCTTCTCGTCGCCGACGATGTACGTGCCCTCGTCGGAGGGAACGTCGGGCTTGTTGTCCTCTTTGTTGTTCTTCTCCTCCTGCTTCAGCTTCTCGGCGGCCTGTCTCTCGGCCTTCTCCTCGGCCTTCCGGTCCGGGGCCTTCTTCTCGTGCTTCTTCGCCTCTTCCTCGGCGTCGGCCTTCTTGCCCTTGCTGCCGGCCTTCGCTCCGTCCGCCTTCTTACGGGCTCCGCCCGGCACCCAGCCGGCGTCGGTCAGCAGCGCCTGTGCCTCCTGCGTGTCCTGCTTGCCGAGTGCGGCGCTGTTGTCCGCGTACGCCTGCTGACCGTCCAGTGCCAGATGGCTGCCGAGCGGCTTCGCGGGCAGTCCGAGCGGCTTGAGCACGGTGTCGGCCAGCTCCTGGCGGTTGATCGCGCGGGCCACCGCGCGCCGCACCCGTTCATCGGCGAGCGGTCCGGACTGGCCGTTCAGCGCGAGCTGCGTGTAGGCGGGCTCCAGCGACTTGCGCACCTCGTAGGCGTCCAGGGACTTCTGCTCACGGGCGTACCGCTTGATGGACGCGACGGTCTGCTCGCGGGCCTCCTGCGCCGCCTCGGCCCGCTCCTCGTCGGAGCCGTTGGCCAGCGCCCAGGACCGGAGTGCGGAGGCCGCGGTGATCTCGGTGCCGGGGCCATGGGTGAGCGGTTGCCCGCCGCCGCCCTCGTCCCGCTTGGCCAGGGCGATACGTTCGACGACTTTCCTGTCGACTTCCGCGAGATCGAGCTGGCCGGCCGCGAGTGCGGCGGCACGCTTGCTCCTGGGCACCGCGCGCATGACGAGCGAGTCCAGCTTGGCCGGCTCTCCCCACCAGCGAGGATTGCGGACGAGGACGGCTTCCTTCTTCTTCCGGTCCACTTTCTTGACGGTGAAGGGACCGGCCGTCTTCTTCAGGGTGGTCCTGGCCCCGTCGTTGAAGGAGTTGGGCTTGGCCGTCACATCCTTGGGATAAAGGGGACTGAAGAGAGACTTCCAGTCCGCGTAGGGCTTGTTGAAGGTGACCCTGACCTCCAGGTCACTGGCCCCGCGCTCGATCTTCTCGATCCGTTCGTAGCCGGCGTTGCGCGCCGTCCAGTACGCGGAGTCCTTGCCGCGCAGCGCACGCCACTGGGCCGCGAAGTCCGGCGCCCCGATTTCCCGGCCGTCGCTCCACACCGCCTGCTGGTTGAGCTTGTAGAGCACCACCTGCTTGGGCTCGCGCTCGACGACCTTCGCGGACTCCAGATAGTCGGGGTTGATCTTCGGGCGGCCACGCTCGTCGAGCGTGAAGAGAGAGGGCAGTACGGCACCGGCGATCCGGTTGGTGGAGGCGTCGGCATCGGCCTGGAAGGCGTTGAGCGTCGCGGGCATGGTGTCGATCGCCCAGTGCAGGGTGCCGCCCTGGCCGACCCACTCCCGTCCGGCCGGTGCGATGTCGGGGGCCGCCGTGGCCTTGTTGCCGTCGTCCTCCGAGGAGCAGGCGGACAGGGAGGGCAGGGCGAGCACACCGGTGGTGAGAAGCGCGACCGAGCGGAGCGTTCGGGAGCATGTCCTCCCGCGTGGGGCGCCGACGTGGGACATGGCTTGTACCTCTTCGTCCTGTTTGTGGAATTTAGAGATGATCACACCTATTGCCCACCCACTGAAGTGGACCGGGCCGGAGCCGCGACGCAGACACGGCGACACTCACCACAAAGGCCACCCGTGCGGCCCAACAAGGAACCGGCCGCCTTGCGGAGAGCCAAAAGAGCACCAAACCACCGAAAAAGCACACCAATATCGAAAATATGAACGCATGTAGCACCAAGCCGGTACGGACGGCCCAAGCCCGCCGACGGATCCCGCCCGACCTCCGGCACCTCTCTCCACACGCCTCGCATATTGTCCGAATCACCCAAGTATGTACGGACTATTTATGGCGTCGCCGCTCCGCCTCGCCCTCGCGTGCACCGGACGGCGGACCCTCGGCACCGGCGCGGTCCAGGGAGGACGGCCCGGCCCGCAGGCGCGAAACGCACTGGAGGCGCACCGCGTACGTAAAAAAGAGGGGCACACGCCTTCACAAGCGGGGATGTGACGCGGAACACTCGCAGGCGCGTACAGAGCGTCCCGAGAAAACCCCTCGGCGTCCTTCATGCCGTTCGCGACTGTGGAAATGAGGCCATCTCATGTCCCTGCAGGACGATTTGACAGCGGTCAGGCGCTGCCTGGACGACCTGGTCCGCACGGTCGGACAGTTGGAACGCAGCCTCGCTCAGCTCCAGGAGAACGAGTCCCGGCCCCTCCTGGCCGGCCGCGCCGACGATCTGGTCACGATCACCGACACGCCGTACAACACCGCGCTGTGGACGGACTCGGACGATGAGGGTCTGGGCGTGCGCGACCGGCGCGCGCCATAGAGCGTGCGCCCGAGGTCCCGTCCGGTCCGCGGTGCCCGGCGCGCGCGGTCGGCGTCGCCGGAGTCGTTCGCGTACGTCCGGCCCGTCCACGGCATCCGTCCGCCGCCTCGCGGTCGCGCAAGCTGACCGCCGCGGCTCCCGACCCGCTCCGCGCGCGGACGGCGCTACTTCCGAAGCACGCCTGAGGAGAGCTCCTTGGCCACCGGCACCCAACCTCCACCTGTCAGCACGGGCGCGCACGGAAGTACGGGCGTGCGCGGCTCCTCGCGCGCCGCCATCGCGTCCCGCCATCTGCGGACGGACCGCTGGTGGCTGGCGCCGGCCGCGACGGCCGCCGGACTGCTCGCCTTCATCGTCTATTCGACATGGCGGGCGTTCGCCAACTCGGATTACTACGCGGCGCCCTATGTCTCACCGTTCTACTCGCCCTGTCTGGCGGAGAACTGCGCGCCCATGCGGCACGGCCCGAACTGGGAGATCTTCGGAAGCTGGTGGGGCCTCTCTCCCGCACTGCTGATCCTGATCTTCCCGCTGGGTTTCCGGCTGACCTGCTACTACTACCGCAAGGCGTATTACCGGGGCTTCTGGGCCTCGCCGCCCGCCTGCGCCGTCGCCGAACCCCACACGAAGTACACCGGCGAGACCCGCTTCCCGCTGATCATGCAGAACATCCACCGCTACTTCTTCTACGCGGCCGTGCCGGTCGCCGGCATCCTCACCTATGACACCGTGCTGTCCTTCCGCGACGAGGACTACGCCTGGGGCCACATGGGCCTCGGCTCGCTGATCTTCCTGGTCAATATCGGACTGATCTGGGCGTACACCCTCTCCTGCCACTCCTGCCGGCATGTGATCGGCGGCCGGCTGAAGCACTTCTCGAAGCACCCGGTGCGCTATCGGCTGTGGGGCTGGGTCGGCAGGCTGAACAACCGGCACATGCAGCTCGCCTGGGCATCTCTGATCAGCGTCGCCGTGTCCGACTTCTATGTCTATCTGCTGGCCACCGGCGCCTTCGACGATCCGCGCTTCTTCTAGGGGATGTCTTCAGACATGACGCAACTCGAACGCCGGCAGTGGGACGTCGTGGTGGTGGGCGCGGGTGGTGCGGGACTGCGTGCCGCCATCGAGGCGCGCGAGCGGGGCGCTCGTACCGCCGTCATCTGCAAGTCGCTCTTCGGCAAGGCCCATACGGTGATGGCCGAGGGCGGGATCGCCGCCTCCATGGGCAATGTGAACTCCGGTGACAACTGGCAGGTGCACTTCCGGGACACCCTGCGCGGCGGGAAGTTCCTCAACCAGTGGCGCATGGCGGAGCTGCACGCGCGGGAGGCGCCGGACCGGGTCTGGGAACTGGAGACCTGGGGTGCGCTTTTCGACCGTACGGCCGACGGCAGGATCTCCCAGCGCAACTTCGGCGGGCATGAGTATCCTCGGCTCGCCCATGTCGGCGACCGGACCGGCCTTGAACTGATCCGCACACTCCAGCAGAAGATCGTCTCGCTCCAGCAGGAGGACTTCCGCGAATTCGGCGACTACGAGGCGCGGCTCAAGGTCTATCAGGAGTGCACGGTCACACGCGTCCTCAAGGAGCACGGCGCGCGGGGAGAGGACCGGGTCGCGGGCACCTTCTGCTACGAGCGCGAATCGGGCCGCTTCTTCGTCCTGGAGGCACCCTCCGTCGTACTCGCCACGGGCGGTATCGGAAAGTCCTTCAAGGTGACGTCGAACTCCTGGGAGTACACCGGCGACGGACACGCGCTGGCGCTGCTCGCGGGCGCTCCTCTGCTGAACATGGAATTCGTGCAGTTCCATCCGACCGGGATGGTCTGGCCGGCCTCGGTGAAGGGAATCCTCGTCACCGAATCGGTGCGTGGCGACGGCGGAGTGCTTCGCAACTCCGAAGGCAAGCGGTTCATGTTCGACTACATCCCGGATGTCTTCAAGGAGAAGTACGCGGAGTCGGAGGAGGAGGGCGACCGCTGGTACGAGGACCCGGACAACAACCGGCGTCCGCCGGAGCTGCTTCCGCGCGACGAGGTGGCACGGGCCATCAACTCCGAGGTCAAGGCGGGCCGCGGCTCTCCGCATGGCGGCGTCTTCCTCGATGTCTCGACGCGGATGTCCGCCGAGGTGATCCGGCGCCGGCTGCCTTCGATGTACCACCAGTTCAAGGAGCTGGCGGATGTCGACATCACCGCGGAGGCCATGGAGGTCGGCCCGACCTGCCACTACGTGATGGGCGGGATCGCCGTCGACTCGGAGACCGCCGCCGCGGGCATCACCGGTCTCTACGCGGCGGGTGAGGTCGCGGGAGGTATGCACGGATCCAACCGGCTGGGCGGGAACTCCCTCTCCGACCTGCTGGTCTTCGGACGGCGGGCAGGACTGCACGCGGCCGGGTACGCGGCCGGGCTCACCGCGCGTCCGACCGTGGACCAGGCCGACATCGACGCGGCGGCGGCCGAGGCGCTCCGTCCGTTCAGCACGGAGGACCGGTCCGGCGGCGAGGCGAGCGACGGGCCGGCGGCGGACGTCAGGCCCGCGGAGAATCCGTACACCCTCCATCAGGAACTCCAGCAGACGATGAACGACCTGGTCGGCATCATCAGGCGCGAGGGCGAGATGGAGCAGGCCCTGGAGAAACTGGCCGAGCTGCGCGTACGGGCCGGGCGGGCCGGGGTCGAAGGACACCGGCAGTTCAATCCGGGCTGGCACCTCGCGCTGGACCTGCGGAACATGCTGCTGGTCAGCGAGTGCGTCGCACGAGCGGCCCTGGCACGTACGGAGAGCCGTGGCGGCCACACCCGGGAGGACTGGCCCGGCATGGACCTCGACTGGCGCCGGGTGAATCTGCTCTGCCGGCTCGCCGATTCCACGGGCGGGCCCGCGGCCGATCCGCAACGCGGCCAGATCACGCTCACGCGGCAGACGACCGAGCCCATCCGTCCCGACCTGCTGGCCTTGTTCGACAAGGAAGAGCTGGTCAAGTACCTCGCCGAAGAGGAGCTTCACGAGTGAGCCCGAGTGCGTCGACGACATATGAAGCGAAGTTCAGGGTCTGGCGAGGCGATGCCGACGGCGGCGGGCTGAAGGACTTCGCCGTCGAGGTGAACGACGGAGAGGTCGTCCTCGACATCATCCACCGGCTCCAGGCGACGCAGGCGGCGGACCTGGCGGTGCGCTGGAACTGCAAGGCCGGCAAGTGCGGTTCGTGCAGCGCGGAGATCAACGGACGGCCGCGGCTGATGTGCATGACGCGGATGTCCGTGTTCTCGCGCGAGGAGACGATCACGGTCACCCCGCTGCGGGCCTTCCCGGTCATCCGGGATCTGGTGACGGATGTGTCCTTCAACTACACGAAGGCGCGGGAGGTGCCGTCGTTCGTGCCGCCACCGGGCGTCGCCGCGGGTGACTACCGGATGCGGCAGGTGGATGTCGACCGCTCGCAGGAGTTCCGTAAGTGCATCGAGTGCTTCCTGTGCCAGGACACCTGTCATGTGGTGCGGGACCACGAAGAGAACAAGACGGCGTTCGCCGGGCCGCGCTTTCTGATGCGGGTGGCCGAACTGGACATGCATCCGCTGGACGCCGCCGAGGAGTCCGGTCTCGACCGGAAGAGGACGGCCCAGGACGAGCATGGACTCGGCTACTGCAACATCACCAAATGCTGTACGGAGGTGTGCCCCGAGCACATCAAGATCACGGACAACGCTCTGATCCCGCTGAAGGAACGGGCCGTGGACCGGAAGTACGACCCGCTCGTATGGCTGGGCAACAAGATCCGGCGCCGGGGCGAGTAAGCGGAACGCCGGGTAGAACAGCCGGAGAGAGAAGGGCCCGCGTCCTGGTCGTCGGACGGACGCGGGCCCCGGACTCCTGACCCGCACTGAGGACTGTCCCGGCAGTCCCCGGCGGGACAGCCCTCAGCCGAGAAGCTTCACGATCGCGTCGGTCGTGTCGGTCTCGCCGAGCCTCGGGAAGATCTTCTCGACGCTGTTGCGGTGGGCGCCCTCGTCCATGTCCGTGACCGCGTCCGTGGCGACGGTGACGTGATAGCCGTGTTCATAAGCGGAGCGGGCGGTGGACTCGACGCCGATGCTGGTGGCGACACCGGTCACGACGACCTGGGTGACGCCCCGGCGGCGGAGCTGAAGGTCGAGGTCGGTGCCGTAAAAGGCGCCCCACTGCTGCTTGGTGACGACGATGTCGCCGTCCTGCTGGTCCAGTTCGGCCACCAGGTCGGCCCAGTCGGCGGCCGGCCTCCCACCACGCGCCGGGCCCTCGGTGCGGCCCGGCGCCCCGCCGGTGACGCGGACGAGCACGACCGGCAGACCCTTGGCACGGAAGGCGGCGGCGAGTTCGGCCGAACGCGCGACGACATCCGCGGTCGGGTGGGCGGTGGGCAGGGAGACGACGCCCTTCTGGAGGTCGACGACGATCAGTGCGGTCTTGGGATCGAGGACGGTGGCGGTCATGGTGCTACTCCTTGCGGTACGGGTGATCTCGGAGGTCAGGACCGGGCGCGCAGCGCCCGGTCGGTGAGGGTCAGGACGATCAGCAGCATCCCGAGGACGGCGGAGACGCCGGCCATGAGACGCAGACCGCTGTCGCCGGCCTGCGGGCCGTAGGCGAGTGCGATCAGGCTGGACGCGGCGATGGCGCCGATGTACTGCGCGGTGCGCTGGAGCCCGGCGGCGGAGCCGATGCTTTCCGGCGGGGCATGGGCCTGCACGGCGGCCTGGTTGCTCGTACCGATGAGGCCCTGCGGGATGCCGAAGCACGCTCCGGCGAGCAGCAGTACGACGAGCGGAGTGTCACCGCCGACGAAGAACAGCAGGACGGAGCCGCCGGTGAGCAGAACGCAGGCGAGCGCGAGCGGCCCGTATATGCCTTTCGTACGGGCACCGAGGAGCGAGCAGACCAGCGCGGCCACCGACATCGGCAGCAGCAGCACACCTGTCTCGCCGGAGGAGAAGCCCCTGGCCTCCTCCAGCCACTGGGTGAAGCCGTACATCACGCAGTAGATGAGCAGATAGCTGACGCCGTGCCGCAGATAGGTGCGGGCGAGCGGGCCGTTGCCCGCGAGCATCCGCAGATCGATGAAGGGACGGGGCCGGCGTAGTTGCCATCCGACGAGGACGGCCGTCAGCACGCCGAAAGGCGCGAGCAGCCACCACATCGGCTGGGCGAGATCGAGCAGGAAGAAGACCAGGACGGTCAGCGCGGCGGAGAAGAGCGCTATACCGAGCGGATCAAGAGTGTGGCGGAGCGAGCCGCTGGTGACGGCGCTCTCGCGGGCCGGGTCCTTCGGGATCCAGACCAGCCCGGCGACAAAGGCGATCAGCGCGACGGGCAGGTTGACCGCGAAGATGCCGCGCCAGCCGACCAGGGCGACCAGCAGTCCACCGAGGGTCGGGCCGACGGCCGCGCTGCCGAGCGCGGCGAAGGACACCCGGGCCAGCACGGTACGAGGCGCGGGCCTGCCGACCCGCCGGGCCTCGTCACGCAGGACGGACATGGCGGCCGGATAGGCGGCGGAGGTGCCGATACCGAGCAGCAGCCGGGAGACAACGAGCCAGCCGAAGGCCGGAGCCACCGCTCCGACCAGGCCAGACGCGAAGACGATCACCAGGCCGGCGAGGAAGACCCGGCGCGGGCCGAACGAGTCGGCGAGCTTGCCGAGGACGGGCTGACCGACGGCGCTGGCGAGATAGAGGACGGAGATGAGCCACGCGGTGTCGGCGGCGCCGATGCCGAAGTCGTGTCCGATCGCCACCAGAGCGGTGGAGATCATCGTGGTGTTCAGCGGGTTGAGCAGGGATCCGAGGAGAAGAGGTGCGGTGAGTCGGGCCGAGAAGCCCGGGAGGCCGGCCTCGGTGGCTGTTCCGGCTCCGGTCGGGTGTCCGGCTCCGGTCGGGTGTCCGGCTCCGGTTGAGTGTCCGAGCCCGACAGGAAGTCCGGTTCCGGTTGAGTGTCCGAGCCCGACAGGAAGTCCGGTTCCGGTCGGGCGTGCGGTTCCGGTCGGGATCTTCGTTCCGCCGGGTGTCTCCGCGGGAGCCGTCTCCGGCGAGTCGGCGTCGATGGGGCTTACGGCCCTGCGGTCCGCCGCCGTATCGCGTGCCGCGGGACCGGCCGCCGGAGCGCGCGCATCCGTGTCGCTCACTCCTCTCGCTTCGCCGGGGCTCACCTCTCGACCAGCCGCCGCAGCAGCGCCGCGGCGTCGGCGAGGGTGCGGCGCTCGGCGCCGTCCAGTTCGGCGTCGAGCGCTTCGGAGAGCCAGCCGTGTTTGGCCGCGCGAAGCCCGGCCAGGATGGTGCGGCCGGTATCCGTGACGGATACGACGGACTGCCGGCCGTCGTCGGGATCGGGTGTCCGCTCGACCAGACCCTGCTCCTCCAGCGCGCCGAGGGTCAGCCGCATGGACTGGGGCCGTACGTACTCGGCGCGGGCCAGCGCGGCTGTGGTGGACGGCCCTTCGCCGTCCAGACGCGCCAGCACCGACCGCTGCGAGGGCGTCAGCCCGCTCTCGGGCGAGGCCGTCCGCAGCCGCCGCATCAGCCTGCCGAGAACGGCGGAGAGATCAGCGGCGACCTGCTCGGCGGTCGGGTCGTCGGACTGTTCGGGCATAGCTCCACCGTACGAGATAGACAGGTAACCTTGCAAGGTTCCCTGTCATCCTCCGTCTCGGCGCTCCATCTCGCTGCTCCGCCGCCCTCCTCGCCACCGCCGACTGGTCGTACTTCTACACGCCGTACGATCCCGCCGACCCGGTGAACAAGCCCGGTCAGCTCCGCGGCGGCTTCTGGACCGACACCGGCGAGCACGGTACGGAGGAGGCCGGATACGGCTACTGGGGCTTCTCCCCCGCCAATGTGCCCGAGGGCGGCTACCAGGAGTACGGCGTCGACGCGATCGGCATGCGGGTCGACGGCTACGCCTCCAACACCGACCGCACCTGTGTCAGGCACGGCGAGCCGCTGCCACCGGCGTCCGCCTACACCAATGGTGTGGTCACCCCGCACGCCTCGTTTCTCGCGCTGCCCCACGCGCGCGGCGAGGCCGTCGCCAACCTCCAGGCCCTCGCCGGTGACTTCGGCGCGTACGACGACCGCTACGGATTCCGTGACTCCGTCAATGTGGGAACCGGCCGGGTCAGCGACTACGTGCTCGCCCTCGACCAAGGCATGATCGCCGCCGCGCTCGCCCAGGAGCTGCGCCCGGGTCTGTTGCGGCGGGCCTTCCGCTCCGGCGGATTCGCCTCGCGCGTCCGGCCGCTGCTGGCGAAGGAGCGTTTCAGCATTTAGCGGGAGTCACACAGCCCCATCCCTCGCGATAGGCGGTCCAGTCGGCCTCCTCCGCCGCGAAGTCGACATAGAGCGCGACCCCGAAGCGTTGCCGGTCGCGGTCGGCGCGCCCGAGCCCCAGCCGGACACCTCGGACCGCGGCCGGGACCGTCTCCGCGTGGGCGTGATGCCCCCATTCCTCCGTGTGATAGAAGGGCAGCCCCATCAGCAGGTCGGTACTCTCGGGCGTCGCCTCAAGCGCGAGCACGGTCTGCTGGGCGACATAGCCGCCGTACAGACTCTCCACCGGCAGCGCGGTGTCGTACGACATCACGGCGATCTGGTCGACCCTCCGGGCCACCTCCGTGAAGAATGTCTGCGACCACCACTTGGGATGCCCGCTGACGGCGCCGACGACGGAGTGCAGCGCGGGCAGCGGATCGATCTGGTGGGCGGCGACAGAGAGCGGCACATCCCGTGCCCGGGTGAGCGTACGCAGATCGTCCAGCAGCGAGAGATAGTCGCGGTCACCGGAGTGCAGCGGCTCCAGATCGAAGTGGACGCCGTCGAAGCCGACATCCAGGATCTGTTCGGCGGAGCGCACCACGTTGGCGCGTGACGAGGCCCGTGCCAGGCGCAGTCCGTCCGGACTCTCGGTCGCGAGCTTGTCACCGAGCCAGGCGTGCACGCGTACGCCCGGAATCCTGCGATGTACCGCCTCGATCAGCCAGCGTGCTCGGGGATGGCGGGCGGCGGGCAGAGTGCCGTTGTGCTCCAGGGGCCCGGTGTGGACATAGAGGTCACGTATCCCGGTCCCCCGGATCCGGCGGGCGAAGGCGTCGAGATCGGCGTCCTTCTTGCGGCCGTCCACCCAGGCATGGCCCAGCCAGATGGCGTCCCGGCCGCGCGTCTGTGTGCCGTCCTGGATTTCGCCCGTGTAATTGACCCGCAGGGCGACCGCGCCGGTGACGACGGGCACGACCAGCAGGACGGCCAGCACCAGCGCGATCCGCTTGGGCCACCGTGCTCGTGGAGCCCGCCAGACCCCTGTCAGTATTCGTCGCGGTCGCCGCTGTCGTCGCGGTCCTCGCAGTCGGCGCATTCGTCCGAATCCGCGCAGCCGTGCACGCAAAGCCGTCCCCTCCCGTTGAAACACCGGCCTCCGGGCCGTCTGCGGCCCAGGAGGCGTTCAGGCTATGCGCCGATGCCCGACAGGGGGCCGCAGCGTCCTTTCCGGGAGACCTGGTCCCCGCTCGCGGACACCACAACGCGGACATAATCTCCCAATTGTGACGCCGCTCGTGAGCCGTACCCGCACGCGCACAGGCCCTGTCCTTCTGGCCGCGCTGATCACCGTGTGGTGGCTTTTCGTTCCCTCGTCTCAGGTCGCCGGCGCCGAGGATCCCGTCCCGCTCTCACGGCAGGGGCAGATCACGGACAAGGTGGGCGCGCTCGGTGACCGCGGAACCGAGGTGAGCGATTCCCTCGACCGGCTCTACAACGACAGCCGCATCCAGCTCTACGTCGTCTATGTGCGTGACTTCTCCGGCCGGTCCGCGCGGAGCTGGGCCGATTCCACCGCCCGGCGCAACGGTCTCGGCCGCGACGACATCCTGCTGGCGGTCGCGACCCACGACCGGCAATACGCCTACTCCGCCGAAGCCGGCTCGGCGCTCACGAACGACCAGCTCGCCGACGTCGCCAGAACCGCCGTCGAACCCGCGCTCAGGCAGAACGACTGGGCGGGCGCGGCGATCGGCGCCGCGAACGGATACGACGCGGTGCTGGCGGGCCGGGCCGTCCCCACACCCGCCATCACACCCGGTGTGGCCGACCCCGGCGGCACGGCGGCCGACGGAGGCGCCGCGAGCAATCTGGTGCTGCCCGTGGTCGTGGCGGTCGGGGCGGTAGTCGTCGCGTTGTATGTGCATACCAAGCGCAAGCGACGAGCGGCGGCCCGCACGACGCCACAGAGCGGACAGCGCGGCCGGGGATCGTCCGAGGGGCCTGTCCGGACCCCGCTGCCCGAGCTGGACAGCCGCGCGAAGCGGATTCTTGTGGAGACGGACGATGCCCTGCGCACCAGCCAGGAGGAACTGGGTTTCGCCACGGCACAGTTCGGCGAAGAGGCCGCGGCCCCGTTCACCGATGCCGTGCACTTCGCGAAGGGCGAGTTGATCCTGGCGTTCCGGCTGCGCCAGCAGTTGGACGACGCGTATCCCGAGGACGACGCCACCCGCCGCCGGATGCTGGACGAGATCATCGCCCGCTGTACGGAGGCCGACAGCCGGCTGGACGCCGAGTCCGAGGACTTCGACCGCCTGCGCGCTCTGGAGCAGAACGCACCGCGGGCTCTCGACACCCTGGAAGCGGCCTTCCGCGAGCTGAAGGGTCGCGTCGCCACGGCTCGGGGCACGCTCACCGCGCTGCGCGATCGATACGCCGACTCGGCCTCCGCGCCGGTCGCGGACAGCGTGACCGGGGCCGAGGCCCGGCTGGCTTTCGCCTCCACGGGCCTGGACGAGGCCCGCGGGTTCATCGAAGCGGGTGACAACGGCAGGGCGGCCGTGCACGTGCGGGCAGCGGAGGGCGCCGTCGGCCAGGCGATCACCCTTGTCGAGGCGGTCGAGCGGCGCGCGCTGGAACTCGCGGAGGCGACCGGGAAGCTGCCCGGCGCGATCACCGAGACGGAGACGGATCTCGCGGACGCCCGTGGCCTGCTGAAAGGCACCACGGAAGGCGTCTCGACGGCCGATCTCCAGGGCCGGATCGGCCGTGCCGAGGCGGTGGTCGCGGAGGTATGGCGGGAGCAGGACACCGGACGTTACGACCCCATCGACGCCTTACGGCGGGTCGAGGAGGCGGACGCGGTCCTCGACGAGGCGCTCGCCGGAGCACGTGCCCGGGAGGAGGGCAACCGACGGGCGAGGGCGCTTCTCGACCAGGCGACGCTCACCGCCCGATCGGCCGTTGGAGCCGTCGCGGATTACATCGCCACCCATCGCGGGGCGGTCGGCAGCGAGGCCCGAACCCGGCTGGCGGAGGCGCAGCGGCGCCTGGAGCGAGCCCATGCGCCGACCGCCGCGGCCGGCTGGGACGACGCGCAGGGCGCGCTGGCCGAGACGCAGCAGGCGGATGCCCTGGCCAGGCAGGCGCAGGACCTCGCCGAACAGGACGTGCGGTCGTACGGGAACCGATTCGGCGGCAGCGGTGTACAAGGGGCAGGAGACGGGCTCAGCGGCGCTGTGCTCGGCGGAATCATCCTCGGCGGCGGGTTCGGCAGCCGAGGTGGATACGGAGGAGGCGGGG